>CAJBHE010000129.1 GCA_903952885.1 uncultured Burkholderiales bacterium | reverse complement strand
CAAAACAAGGGTCGACGGTCCAGCAACACGTCGCGCAGCGTACCGCCCCCAAAAGCCGCTACGCTGGCCACGGCGCACACGCCCACGGCATCTAGCTTTTTGCGGGCGGCCGCCATCACCCCTGATAAAGCAAAAGCCACGGTGCCTGCCACCTCAATCCCTGTCTGCACCCCTGACAAGGTTTGCGTCGTCAAGACGTCCATCGTGCTCAGCCCTTTTTCACCACCAAAAAGCAAAGTGTCGCATCTTCCAAATGTGGCAGCCAAACTTGCTGCGAAAATACGGGCATGACATACAGCGTGAAAGAAATGTTCTACACCTTGCAAGGTGAAGGCGCCAATGCAGGGCAACCCGCCGTGTTTTGCCGTTTCGCCGGTTGCAATCTGTGGAGCGGCCGCGAAGAAGACCGAAGCACGGCCGTTTGCCAGTTCTGCGACACCGACTTTGTAGGCACTGATGGCTCGTTCGGCGGCAAGTTTGACAGCGCCCAAGCCTTGGCTAATGCCATTGCCAGCTTTTGGCCAACCAGCGACACCGAACACCGCTTTGTAGTGCTGACAGGGGGCGAGCCTTTGCTGCAAGTGGACGAGGCTTTGATCGATGCCTTGCACGGGCAAGGCTTCACCATTGCCGTGGAAACCAACGGCACGGTGCAGCCGCCCAAAGGCATTGACTGGCTATGCATGAGCCCCAAAGCTGGCAGCCAACGCGTGGTGGAGACAGGCCAAGAACTCAAACTGGTGTTTCCCCAAGTGGGCGCCGAACCCGCGTTGTATGTGTCTTTGAATTTTGAAAATTTCTATTTGCAGCCCATGGATGGGCCCAATGCGGTGGCCAATACCGCTGCGGCTGTGGCCTATTGCCAAGCACACCCGCGCTGGCGTCTGAGCGTGCAAACCCATAAGTTGATTGGCATCAGATGACATACGAACTCAGTCAGCGCTTCTACTTTGAAGCCGCCCACACCTTGCGCCGCAAAATTGATACGGAAGGCAGCCTGCGCATCCACGGCCACACTTACTACGCCGAGGTGACCCTTGCAGGCAGGCCAGACCCTGAGTCCGGCATGATGATGGACCTCGGATTTTTGCGCCAAGAAGTCGACAAAGTGCGAGAGAAGCTGGACCATCATTTTCTCGACGAAGTGGCAGGCCTGGGCCCAGCCACTTTAGAGAATCTGTGCGCGTTCATCTACAACGACCTCAAAGCCACGTTGCCTAACATCCACCGCATCAAGATTGAACGCCCTGCAAGTGGCGACACTTGCTGTCTGTTACCCAACCAAGACTGAACGTGGACAGCCTGCGCATCGACAAGTGGCTGTGGTCCGCTCGCTTTTACAAAACACGCAGCCTCGCTTGTGATGAAGTGACCAAACACCGCGTGCAAATCAACGGCCAAGATGTCAAGCCTGCACGCGAAGTGAAGGTGGGCGACACACTCACCGTGCGACAAGGCAAAATCACCAAGACCGTTGTGGTCAAAGGCATCAGCGCCGCACGCGGACCGGCACCGGTGGCCCAACAGCTTTACGAAGAAACATCTGAGAGCACCGCCCTGCGCGCCAAATTGGCAGAGCACAACCGCATGGCCGCAGAGCCCGCACACAGCATTGAGCACGGCCGCCCCACCAAGCGCGACCGCCGCCAAATCGAACACACATGGGACGAGCGCTGGAGCGCAAGTGCCGACAACTGACAACACACATCAAACATAAAGGAACACGTACATGGGCGCTCAATGGAAAGCCAAAGGCAAAGACCTAGCCGCCAACGCCAAAGGCCGCGTCTTTAGCAAACTCGCGAAAGACATCATGGTCGCCGCGCGCAACGGCGCAGACCCAGCCGCCAACGCTCGCCTGCGCATGGTGATGGAACAAGCCCGCAAGGTGTCCATGCCCAAAGACACGCTGGACCGCGCCGTCAAAAAAGGGGCAGGCCTCACCGGCGAGTCGGTGCAATTTGAACGCGTGATTTACGAAGGCTATGCACCGCACCAAGTGGCGGTGATGGTCGAGTGTTTGACCGACAACGTCAACCGCACCGCGCCCGAAATGCGCGTGTTGTTTCGCAAGGGCCAGCTCGGCACCTCGGGCTCAGTGTCCTGGGACTTTGACCACATTGGCTTGATTGAAGCCGAACCCACCGCACCCGATGCAGACGCCGAAGTGGCCGCCATCGAAGCGGGTGCGCAAGACTTGGAAGCCGGTGACGAAGGCACAACCGTGTTCATCACCGAGCCCACTGACCTCGACTTGGTGAGCCGCTCCCTGCCCGCGCACGGGTTCAATGTGTTGTCAGCCAAGCTGGGCTACAAGCCGAAAAACCCTGTGGATCCAGCCAACCTGAGCGCTGAAGCTTTGGAAGAAGTCGAAGCCTTTCTCTCTGCAATTGACGACAACGACGATGTCCAAAACGTCTATGTGGGGCTGGTGAGTTAACTTCTTTCATGACCGCTTCCACACCAAAATCCCAAAGTGCCGATGGCATTTTGGGCATTGACTTCGGCACCTCCAACTCCGCCATCGCATGGGCTACGCCTCAAGGCTCCGCCCAACTCATCCCGCTTGAAGGCGATGCACTGGCCATGCCCACGGCCGTGTTTTACAACGCCGAAGAAGGCAGCACACACTTTGGCCGCGAGGCCGTCACGCATTATTTAGAAGGCACTGAAGGCCGCTTGATGCGCTCGCTAAAAAGCTTGTTAGGCAGCCCGTTGCTGATGGAGACCACCGTCATCAACAACCAGCTGGTGAACTTCTCGGACATCATCACCACCTACCTAGCCGAGTTACGCAAGCGTGCAGCACAACACCTGGGCACTGCACCCACACGAGTAGTGATGGGTCGCCCCGTGCATTTTGTGGATGACGATGCCGAGCGTGATGCGCAAGCCGAAAGCTCGCTGCGTCAAGCGGCTGAGAGCGTCGGTTTCACCGATATCTCGTTTCAATTCGAGCCCATCGCTGCTGCGCTGGACTACGAGCGTCGCCTCACACGCGAAACCACCGTGCTGGTGGCCGACATTGGCGGCGGTACATCTGACTTCACGGTGGTGCGCTTGGGGCCAACTTTGATACACAAAACCAATCGCACCGACGATGTGCTGTCCACCACCGGCGTGCACATTGGTGGCACTGACTTTGACCAAAAGCTCAGCCTCGGACAAGTCATGCCCTTGCTAGGCTATGGTCACTTAGGCCCTGACAGCCGCGAGGTGCCCAACCGCGTGTTCTTTGATTTGTCCACCTGGCACTTGATCAACTGGCAATACCAACCCAAAGCCATGGCGCAAGCCAAAGCACTGCAAACCAACTACACCGACACACGCTTGCATGACCGATTGATGCGTGTGCTGACCGAACGCTACGGCCACCACATGGCGCACGATGTGGAACAAGCCAAGATTCGTTGCTCGCAAACCGACGGTGACACGCACATCGATCTCTCGTATGTAGAAACTAACTTGACATCCACATTGGGCAGCACCGACTTACACACCCACTTGGCACAGCTGCTGGCCAACTCCGTAGCCTGTGCTCGCGAATGCGTGCAGCGCGCGGGATTGAAAAATAGTAAGCCAGATGCCATTTACCTCACGGGTGGCTCATCGGCGTTGCGCACGTTTCAAGCGGCGCTGCAAGCTGAGTTTGCAGGCGTGCCTTTGGTTGAGGGTGATTTGTTCGGTGGTGTGGCTTCGGGCTTGGTCTACAGCCGGTCCTAAACCACTTGGATACAGACGAAAAAAGGGTTCCCGAACGGGAACCCTTTTTTCAAGCAAGAAACGCTTTACTTACCTGCAGCGTACTTGGCAATCAGTGCCTTGGCACCTTCCAGCATTTGCTTGCCGTTTTTGCCTTTGCTGTTCATGTCAGCCACCCAGTCGTCGGTCAAAGGTTGACCAATCTTTTTCCAGTTTTCCAATTCAGCTTTTGGGATCACGTTGACGGTATTCTTGGTGGTGGTTTTCTTGCCTTCAATGTCTGCTTGCAAGAAAGCTTTACCAGCCATGCCTGACAAAGTTTGGCCACTGTTGTTGTCAATGACTTTCTTCAATTCTGGCGACAAAGAGTCGTACTTGGCTTGGTTCATCGCGAACACGAATGTGGCAGTGTAGAAAGCGGGTTCGGCGGGATCTGTTTCCGAGTGGAATTTCACCAACTCTTGAATCTTCACTGCGGGCACCACTTCATAAGGCACCACAGCACCGTCGATCACGCCTTTGGACAAAGCGTCACCCACTTGCGGCACGGGCATGCTCACCGGTGTGCCGCCCAACAAAGCGATGAACTTGTTAGTGGTGCGTGTAGGGGCGCGGAGCTTCAAGCCTTTCAGGTCGGCCGACGTGCGAATGGGCTTGTTCGTCATGTGGAACACACCGTCACCGTGAACGTGGAAGGCCAAGGGCTTCACGTCTTTGAATTCGGCTTTGGCGTATTGGTCCACATAGTCCCACAGTGCTTTGCTGGTGGCTTCCGGGCTTTGCATCATGAAGGGCAATTCAAACACTTCGATGGATGGGAAGCGGCCAGCGGTGTAGCCAGGCAATGTCCAAATCACGTCAGCCACGCCGTCACGGGCTTGTTCAAACAACTGGGGGGGCGAACCACCGAGTTGCATAGATGGGTAAATTTGGCACTTCATCTTGTTGTTCGATTCTTTGGCGATGCGGTCGCACCAAGGCTGAATGAACAAGGTTTGTGCATAGGACGAAGCGGGCAAAAAGTGGTGCACCTTCAGTGTCACTTCTTGTGCCATGACTGCGGGGCTGAGCGCAACAGCGGTCAACGCAGCGGCAGCAACTTTGAGAAAACGAGTTTTCATTTTTGTCTCCAGGTTATAAAGATTTAAGTCAACAAATGCACCAGCCACAACGAGATGGCGGGAAATGCAATCAACAAAGACAAGCGAATGCCGTCAGTGATCAGGAACGGCACGACACCTTTGTAGGTCTCGACCATCGGCACATCTTTGGCCAAGCCATTCATGATGTAAACATTTAACCCAACAGGTGGGAAGATCATGCCAATCTCACACACGGTGAGGATCAGGATACCAAACCACAAGGCCTTGTCTGAGGGGTTCAAGCCGAAGAAGTCCATGCCTAAGATGACGGGAAACAAGGTGGGCACGGTGAGCAAGATCATGGACATCTCATCCATCACGCAGCCCAAGATGATGTAAAAAATCATGATGCCCGCCATCACCACCAAAGGTGAGATTTGCAAATGGCCCACCATGTCAGCCAACTGCGAAGGCAGCTGCGACAGGGCGAGCGAGGCGTTGATCATGTCTGCGCCAATGAAGATCAAGAAGATCATGCCGCTGGTTTGAGCTGTGGTGCGAATCGAGGCCACTAATTTGTCAAACGTCATCTCACGGCGCAGCAAGGTGATGGCAAAGGTCAGCACGTTACCGATGGCTGCACCCTCAGTGGCGGTGAACACGCCACCGTAGATGCCACCAAATACCACCAAGAAGATGGCCGCAATTGGCCATACATTCAAGGCAGCTGAGAGCAATTCGCTGCCCGTGGCTGCTTTGGCTTGAGGCGCTTGGTCTGGGTGAATGCGCACAATCACCGCAATGGCGATCAGGTAGCCGGCGGCGGCCAGCAACGCTGGAATGTAAGCCGCCAAGAACATCTTAGTGATGTTCTGCTCAGTCAAGATTGCATAGACCATCAACGTGACCGATGGCGGTAACAACACCCCCATCGTGCCGCCCGTGGCCAAGACCGCTGTGGCAAGTCGGCCCGAGTAGTTGATGCGGCGCATCTCGGGATATGCCACTTGGGCAATCGTGGCAGTGGTGGCCACGGTGGAACCGGAGATGGAACCAAATGCGGCACAAGCCAACACACCTGCCATGGCCATGCCGCCTTTAAAGCGACCTAGCAGTGCGTTAGCAAAGTCAAACAAGGCCTTAGACAAACCGCCATGCACGGCAAACGCGCCCATCAGCATGAACAGCGGGATCACTGATAAGTCGTAAATCGATACACGGCTGTACACCGCACCTTTGAGGTGTGACAGCAATGGCAACCAGCCCGACAAGGCCAAGTAGCCCAAGGCGCCTGGCACGAACATGGAAATTGCGATCGGCACGCGAACGGCCATCAGCACCAACATGGCGCCAAACATGGCCAAGCCAATATTCATCGTACTCATGCGTCTTCCTTCGCAATCCAACCGAGGTGTTGCAGGGTTTGAACACAACCAATCACCGAGCACAGCGCCAAGCCTGGCACCATCAACGTATATGGAATCCACAATGGCAAAGCCATCAGCATGGAGGTTTCTTGGTTGGCTTTGATATCCACGCCGCCCACGGCCACGCGCCAAGCGATCAAGCCCATGACCAAGGTGTAGAGCAAAGTGCCAAAAGCATCAAGCTTGCGTTGGGTTGATTCAGATGCGCCAGTGGTGAAAAAATCCACAATGATGTTGGCTTGGCGAAACTGGGTGTAGGGCAAAAATGAAGCCACCACCACAGCACAGCCCAACTGCACCAACTCCACATCACCCAAGATAGGGTGTGAAAAGAAAGCGCGACCAATCACGCTCACCACTGTGACACAAGCAATCGCCACCAACACCACGCCACCGATGGTGGCGCTTGCATCGCACAAGCGCTGCAAGACGCGGTCCACGCCAGACGGTGGCGTATGTTCTTGACTCATAAATGTTCCTCGTTTTAGATCTTGTTATTTTGCTAGATAGACTATAGAGAATTTAGCAGATATGTAATTCGGATTTACCTTTGGTCACAAATGGCGAATAAAGAAAATGGAGAAGGCCGCTTGAGCAGTCATGTCCTTTGAAGTCGCCGTTACCCACCAAAGTTCAATGGCAGACCCACATAGTTTTCGGCCATGGTGCGCGACCCAGCTTCGCTGTGGACCAAGTAATCGAGCTCAGCCTCTTGGAGTTTTTGGCCAATCTCGCCTTGGTCAGGAAAGCTGTGCATCAGGCTGGTGAACCACCACGAGAAGCGCTCGGCTCGCCAAATACGGGCCAAACAACGGGTGGAGTAATGGTCGATACCCGCAAGCGACTTTTCAACGCAGGCTTCGATCAGTGCATCAGACAGATACTTCACATCGGTTGCTGCCAAGTTCAAACCCTTGGCCCCTGTAGGCGGCACGATATGCGCAGCATCACCCGCTAAAAACAAAGTGCCAAACCGCATGGGCTCAGTCACAAAGCTGCGCAGCGGAGCAATGCTTTTTTCAATGCTTGGGCCAGTCACCAAGTTCTCGCGGGCTTCTGGGTCTAGGCGGTTGCGTAGCTCGGCCCAAAAGTCGTCATCGCTCCACTGTTCGACCTTGTCGGTCAGCGGCACTTGCAGGTAATAGCGGCTGCGTGTGTGGCTGCGTTGTGAGCACAAGGCAAAGCCGCGCGGGCTGTTGGCGTAAATCAGCTCTTCATGCACGGGCGGCGTGTCTGACAACACACCCAGCCAGCCAAAGGGGTACACCTTTTCGAACTCTTTGATTGATTTTTTGGGCACGCTGGCACGGCACACGCCGTGAAAACCGTCGCAACCCGCAATGAAGTCGCACTCGATGGTGTGACTTTTGCCGTCTTTGCTAAAGCTCACGCTGGGCTTGTCGGTATCGAAGCCGTGAATCTGCACATCGTCGGCTTCATAAATCGTGGTTAGGCCAGCTGATTGGCGCGCATCCATCAAGTCGCGTGTCACTTCGGTTTGGCCGTAAACCATCACTTTTTGACCGCCCGTCAAGGCAGCCAAGTCAATGCGGTGGCGTGCGCCTTTGAACAACAAATCAAAGCCCGTGTGCACCAAGCCTTCTTTGTTCATGCGTTGGTCCACGCCCGCTTGCGTCAACACATCCAAAGTGACTTGCTCCAGCACGCCCGCACGGATGCGGCTCAGCACGTAGTCGGGGCTTTGGCGTTCCACAACCACTGCATCCACACCGGCCCTGTACAAAATCTGTCCCAACAACAAGCCCGAAGGCCCAGCACCCACGATCACCACTTGAGCACGCATGTCTGAATTCCTTTTATTTTGAAGTGCAAGGAGATTAATGGCGCAATGGATCGAATAAGAATTTCAAATAACAATGCTGCACGGTGAATAGAATAGACGCACGATGATCGCGCAACCTACAACAAATACAAACCCATGAACAAAGCCGACTGGATTGAAGGCATGGCTCGGGGCATGGCGGTGTTGGAGAGTTTTGACACCGAGCGTCAACGACTAAACGCCAGCCTCACCGCGCAACGCACGGGTTTGACGCGTGCGGCAGCGCGTCGGCACTTATTGACACTGACAGAGCTGGGCTATTTGGAAACCGATGGCCAATATTTTTGGCTGTCCGCCAAGGTGCTGGGCTTTGCAGGCAGCTATTTGTCGAGCGCGCGTTTGCCTCGCGCCGTGCAACCCACTTTGCACCAATTGAGCATGGCCACGCAACTGTCATGCTCAGTAGCGGTGTTACAAAACGATGCGGTCATCATCGTGGCACGAGGAATTTGGCAAGGGCCAGATGCGCCTACAAGAGCCAGCCACCCTGTGTTGGCCTACGGCCTGCATGTAGGAACGCGCTTGCCCGCGCACGCCACATCCACAGGCCAAGTACTGCTGGCCAATTTGTCATCCATACACATCAAATCATGGCTGGAAGCCAACCCCTTAAGCCGACTCACGGCACACACCGCCTCGCAAGCCAAAGACTTGAAGCAAAAACTCAAACTCGTCGCTCAACAAGATTACTGCTTGGCCACACAAGAGCACGAGTTAGGCGTGGACGCTTTGGCTGTGCCACTGCGCAATGAACGCGGAGACACGGTGGCCGCGCTTAACTTGGTGCGCTCAGGGGCGGCTCCAAACGCACCAGATTTGGCTGCCCGTTGGTTGCCGTTGTTGCAGCAAACGGCGCAGGCCTTGCGGCCATTGATATGAAAAAGCCGCTAGGTGGTTAAACCTAGCGGCCTTTGTCGTTGCAAATGGTGGAGCTGGCGGGATTTGAACCCGCGTCCACAAGCCTTTTTCGTACAGTTCTACATGTGTAGTCGTCTGATTTGAATCTCGCCGAATGCGTCGCGCAGCGACACGCTACGCACCCAGCCAGCACCCTTTTTTCTCACACCACCTCAAGGTACCCGAGGTAATGCCAGCCCATATGTTTTCCCTTGCAGTTAGGAAGTCTTGCGACCCCCTAACCCAGCCTATCGGCCAACTGTTGCAAGGCTCACCGGATTAAGCGGCGAGTGCGAAACGTTCGTCGTTTGCAGTTAGTTTTTTTTCCGAAGATTAACGAGGATCAGAACCTCGACATGCCCTGCCACGCGTCCGAACCCATGTCGAAACCAGTGCAGCCCCAAGCTCCGTATTTTAGGCCTCTGCCAGCAATTGCAAAAGCTTATTTGGTGAATCGACAGATAAATCTGCGCCCCAAGCGCTGACATTGGACTTTTCGCCCAAATATCCATACGTAGCAGCCACGGTGAGCATGCCTGCAGCACGTCCTGCCACGATGTCACGCTCGTCGTCACCCACGTACAAACACGCTTCTGGCGGTAAGGCCAAGCGGCGTGCTGCCTCAAACAGAGGCTCAGGATGAGGCTTGGAATGTGGCGTGGTGTCGCCACTCACAATGGCATGGGTGGAAGCAAACAAAGGCATTGCGGCAGTGAGCGGATCGGTGAAACGCGCCATTTTGTTGGTCACCACGCCCCATGGCATTTGACGCAGCTGCAGGTGCTCAATCAAATCGTCCACCCCATCAAACACATACGTGCGTTCGGTCATGGCGACTTCGTAGTTACCAAAGAATTCTTCGCGCATGGCCATGAAGTTTGAATGCTCGGGCGTTATGTCAAACGCCACCTTCAGCATGCCACGAGCGCCAGCACCAGCCAATGGGCGATACAACTCATAAGGCAACGAAGACATGCCACGGTCGGTGCGCATTTTGTCGGCTGCAGCGCCGAGATCCGGAGCGCTGTCAATCAAGGTACCGTCCAAATCAAACAGCACCGCACGGATATGTTTCAGCATCACAGCGGTCTTTGTGTGGCAACCATGTAATTGACGCTGGTGTCACCACTCAGCCAATACCGGCGAGTCAGCGGGTTGTATTCCATGCCACGGGTGTGCTGCCACTCAAGTCCCGCTTCGCGGCAATCACGCGCCAACTCGTTGGGGCGGATGAACTTCGCATACTCATGCGTGCCACGCGGGAGCAGGTTCAACACATACTCCGCGCCCACGATGGCAAACAAAAACGACTTGGAATTGCGGTTGAGTGTTGAGAAAAACACATGACCGCCCGGTTTGACCAGCTGCGCACACGCACGCACGATGGACGACGGGTCGGGCACGTGCTCCAGCATTTCCATGCAAGTCACCACATCAAAGCTGGCTGGTCTTTCAGCAGCCAAAGCTTCCACAGTCACTTCGTGATATTGCACGTTGGGCGTTTGCGCCTCTAAGGCATGCAACTGCGCCACTTTGAGCGACTTAGTGGCCAAGTCAATACCCAACGCTTGCGCGCCAGAACGTGCCATGGCATCGGTCAAGATGCCGCCGCCGCACCCCACATCCAGCACTTTTTTGCCTTGCAATGGGGCAATGCCGTTGATCCACTCCAAGCGCAGTGGGTTGATTTGGTGCAATGGCCGAAATTCACTCTCGGGGTCCCACCAACGGTGGGCAAGGTCTGAAAACTTGGCCAATTCGGCCTGATCAAAGTTAGTGTGGGCAGCGGTGTTTTGCATATTTGACATTGTCGTTCAAGCAAAAAGAAACCCCGCCGAGGCGGGGTTTCTTTTTGGGATCAAGTCAGATCAGTTCTTGCGAGTACCCACAACTTCGATCTCAACGCGGCGGTTCTTCGAACGGCCTTCGGTGGTCTTGTTGCTAGCAACAGGTTGCTTCTCGCCCTTGCCTTCTGTGTAAATGCGATTTTTCTCGATGCCCTTAGACACCAAATAAGCCTTCACAGCTTCAGCTCGGCGCACTGACAATTTTTGGTTGTAAGCGTCAGAGCCGACTGAGTCAGTGTGACCCACAGCAATGATGACTTCAAGGTTGATGCCTTGAACTTTTGACACCAAGTCATCTAATTTAGCTTTACCAGCTGGTTTGACTACAGCTTTGTCAAAGTCAAAGAACGCGTCAGCAGCGTAAGTCACTTTGGAAGCGGCAGCCACTGGAGCTGCAGGAGCTGCAGCTGGTGCTGCATTTGGTGCAGCAACGGGAGCGCCACAGCCGGGGGCTGCTGTAGCGGGTGTCCAGTTGGCATTGCGCCAGCAGTCGCCTGAAGCGTTTTTCCACACATCGCCAGAAGCGTTACGCCAGTTGTCAACGTTTTGAGCCACAGCAGCGGTAGCCAAAGCGGCGGTAGCAACAAAAGCTGCCAAGTTCTTCAAGTTTTTCATGATTCACCTCTGAGGGATTTATAAGCCGCAGACCACTCTGCGAATTCAGGCAGTCTAGGTGGTAACACCTGTATTGCTCCAAAAGATTGTGCCATAACCAAAAGGAGGTACTTCCACTCATATTAGGTCACAACAAATTAAGGCGGTTCATGTTGCAAGTCAGCCACAAAATGCAAGTGAACATAACAGCCTAAAATGTTCGATTTCCTGCTTTACGGCCTCTTTCATGACCCAGTTCGCCAAAGAAACCTTGCCCATCAGCCTAGAAGAGGAGATGCGTCGCAGCTACCTAGATTACGCCATGAGCGTGATTGTGGGCCGCGCCCTCCCCGATGCGCGTGACGGTTTAAAGCCTGTGCACCGTCGCGTCTTGTTCGCGATGCACGAGCTCAACAACGACTGGAACCGTCCTTATAAGAAGTCAGCCCGTATCGTGGGTGACGTGATTGGTAAATACCATCCGCACGGCGACAGCGCGGTGTACGACACCATCGTGCGTATGGCGCAAGATTTCTCGTTGCGCCATATGTTGGTGGATGGCCAAGGCAACTTCGGCTCGGTCGACGGCGACAACGCCGCGGCCATGCGTTACACGGAAATCCGCTTGTCAAAGATCGCTCACGAGATGTTGAGCGACATCGACAAAGAGACCGTCGACTTCGGCCCTAACTACGACGGCTCTGAAAAAGAGCCTTTGGTACTGCCAAGCCGCATTCCTAACTTGTTGGTCAACGGCTCCTCAGGCATCGCCGTGGGTATGGCCACCAACATCCCACCTCACAACTTGAACGAAGTGGTGGACGCGTGTTTGCATATGTTGCGCCAACCCGAAGCCACCATCGACGAGTTGATGGAAATCATCCCCGCCCCTGACTTTCCGACCGCCGGCATCATTTATGGCATCAGCGGCGTCAAAGACGGCTACCGCACGGGCCGTGGCCGCGTTGTGATGCGCGCCAAGTGCCACTTTGAAGACATCGACAAAGGCCAGCGCCAGTCCATCATCGTGGACGAGCTCCCTTACCAAGTGAACAAAAAGACCTTGCAAGAACGCATGGCCGAGTTGGTTCACGAGAAAAAGATTGAGGACATCAGTCACATCCAAGACGAGTCCGACAAATCGGGTATGCGCTTGGTGATTGAACTCAAGCGCGGTGCTGTGCCTGAGGTGGTGTTGAACAACCTTTACAAACAAACCCAGCTGCAAGACACTTTCGGTATCAACATGGTGGCCTTGATTGACGGCCAACCCAAGCTGTGCAATTTGCGCGATTTGATTGCCGTGTTCTTGGGTCACCGCCGCGAAGTGGTGACACGCCGCACCATCTTTACCCTGCGCAAAGCCCGCGAGCGCGGCCATGTGCTGGAAGGTTTGGCTGTGGCTTTGGCCAACATCGACGAGTTCATTCGCATCATTCGCAACGCGCCCACGCCTCCTGTGGCCAAGGCCGAGTTGATGACCAAGTCATGGGACAGCCAACTGGTGCGCGAAATGCTCACCCGTAGCCGTGCTGACGGCGGCGTGATCAACGCTGACGACTACCGCCCCGATGGCTTGGAAAAAGAATTTGGCATGGGCAGCGACGGCCTTTACCGTTTGAGCGAAACTCAAGCCCAAGAAATTCTGCAAATGCGTCTGCAACGTTTGACAGGTCTTGAGCAAGACAAGATCGTCAACGAATACAAAGACGTCATGGCCGAGATCGACGACTTGCTCGACATCTTGGCCAAGCCAGAGCGCGTGTCCACCATCATTGGTGATGAGCTGACCGTGGTGAAAAACGAATTTGGCCAAAGCAAACTCGGCGCACGCCGCAGCGTGATTGAGCACAACGCCCAAGATTTGGGCACCGAAGACCTGATCACGCCCACCGACATGGTGGTGACGCTTAGCCACAGCGGCTACATCAAGAGTCAACCTCTGTCTGAATACCGCGCCCAAAAACGCGGCGGTCGCGGCAAGCAAGCGACAGCGAATAAAGAAGACGATTGGGTGGACCAACTCTTCATCGCCAACACGCATGACTATTTGCTGTGCTTCTCCAACCGTGGACGTTTATATTGGCTCAAGGTATGGGAAGTACCTGCGGGCTCACGCGGCTCACGCGGTCGCCCCATTGTCAACATGTTCCCGCTGCAAGAAGGCGAAAAAATCAACGTCGTCTTGGCATTGACTGGCGAAGCACGCACGTTCCCTGAAGACCAATTTGTGTTCATGGCTACATCCATGGGTACGGTCAAGAAAACTTCGCTCGACGAATTCAACAACCCACGCAAGGGCGGCATCATCGCCGTCAACTTGGACGAGGGCGACTTCCTTATTGGCGCAGCCCTCACCGACGGTAAGCACGACGTTATGTTGTTCAGCGATGGCGGTAAAGCCGTGCGCTTTGACGAAAACGATGTGCGCCCCTTGGGTCGCAGCGCCCGCGGCGTGCGCGGCATGATGATTGAAGACGGCCAAAGCGTCATCGCTATGTTGGTGTCT
>CAJBHE010000128.1 GCA_903952885.1 uncultured Burkholderiales bacterium | reverse complement strand
CTTGGCCAATCATATTGAGCACAAACGGCCGAACGATGGTCACGATCACAACCATAAATATCAAACCCATCAAAAGGGTGTTGATCACGTCAGGAATGAACATCACCGTCCTCCGCATCTTGTTGTTGAACGTCAACCATCTCTTTTGCAAGGGGCGACTTCTCGCGCCACGCATCGACATCTACGAGCAAGGCTTTGGCCAAGCCCTCCAAGCGATGCTCTACCAAATCTTCCACCACGGTGTCGTTTGCAAACACACGCACGCTGCCGACTTTCAAATCGGGCACCGCCTCTAGGCGCATGCCTTTGAGGAAGTCTGCGGCTTGCGCTTGCAAGCGGGCTTTGTCCTCGGAATTCAGCTCTAACACCACTGCACCGTGCACAGGGTGATCGAGCTCTTCCAAGCAGCGTTGCACCAACCGTTCCATGCCATTACTTGAAGTCTCTAACTCTCCCACCACCACTTGCTCAGCAATGTGCAATGCGAGGCGCTTGAGCGGCTCAAAAAATTTCTTCGGATCTGCCATCAAGTCAACCAAGGCGTTGGATGCATTTTCAAACACGACTCGCTGCGCTGCCATCTCATCTGCCAACTCAGCACGCACGCGCGCTTCGGCTTCGGCAATGCCTTGTTCTTTGCCTTCCAGCAACCCTGCGTTCAAGCCTTCGGCCTTGCCTTGCGCAATGCCTTGGGCCAAAGCCTCTTCTGTGGCTTTGGCCACAGCCTCAGCCAACGCAAGTGCAGCTTCTTCGCGCGCTTGAGCCAAGCCTTTGGCAAATTGCTCGGCTTCACGTTGTTCAACTTCTTCGGGCTCAATGCCACCCACAACTGCGGCCAACACTGGCTCGGCAGGCTCAATCGCTGCCTGTGCTTCTTGCGCAGCCGCGTATTCAGCAACGACCTGAGCTTCGGCGACAACCACAGCCTCAACCACGGCTTGAGCTGCTTGGGCTTCAGATTCGGCTTGGACTTCAGTTTCAAGAGCCAAGGCCTGAACGTCTTGTGCATCTTGCGCATCAGCCAAATCGGGATGAATCACGATCGGATCAGCCGTCTTTTCATCTGACGTGATGCGGCTCACCACCAAGGTCTCGGCCAGCTCTGCTTGTGCCAAGGCGCGTTTCAACACCGATGGGTCGACGTTGACACGCAGTTTCGACTTGCGAGACGCGCCATACGCATCCGTCACGAAAGGCAAGTGTTCATTCGTTTCTGTTCCCGCCACCGAAGCTGGCTTCTCTTCGCCAAACGCTTCGTTGCGGTACTCGCCTTCCAGAAGCGCCAGCGAGGCTTGGGCTTGCTTGCTCAGCGGTTGTTTGGTGGGCTGGTAATGCGCCGCCGAAAACCCGCTGGACTTGGGGGGATAACCAAGATCAGCAAACGCCTCTGGCTCTTCGCTGGTCCAGCGGGTCGTGGCATAGCCACGGCTGCTGGGCTTTTGAGCAGTGCCGGCGATGGGTTGCCACGGAACGGCAGCCCGAGCGGGATGGGGTTGATTAAACAAAGTCTGCGCCACCCAAGATCAATTCGCCCGAATCGGACAATTTACGCGCCTTGCGCATGATCTGCTTTTGCGCGTCTTCCACGTCGGCCATGCGTTGTGGGCCTTTGGCTTCCATGTCGTCGCGGAACATGCCGCGCGCACGCTCGGACATGTTGTCGAAGAAACGCGCCTGGCACTCGTCGCTGGCGTTTTTCAAGGCCATCATCAACAAGTCTGGTTCCACCGCACGCATGAGAACCTGAATGCCTTTGTTGTCCACGCTGACGAGGTTCTCGAAGGTGAACATGTTGTCTTGAATCTTGAGCATCAAGTCGGGGTCGATCTCGTTCAAGCCACTCATGATGCTGTTTTCCAAAGCGGTCTTGGTCAAGTTCATGATCTTGGCAGCAGCTTGAATGCCACCGAAGCTGGACGATTGAGCAGAGGCGTTCTTAGAAAACTGCTGCTTCATGATGGCTTCAAGCTCGGCCATCGCCGAGGGTTGCACGGTGTCCAAACTGGCCACGCGTTGAATGACTTCTGGGCGCACATCAGGTGGCAAGTAGTTCAGCACGTCGGCTGCCACTTCGCTCTCAAGCAGCGACAAGATGATGGCCACCACCTGTGGGTGTTCGCCACGGATCATGTCCGCAATCCCGCGTGCGTCCATCCAAGTCAGGATGTCCAGACCTTTGGTGCCTTGGCCCGGCATGATGCGGCCCAACACCGAGGCAGCTTTGTCGTCGCCCAAGGCCAAGCGCATGACGCGCTCCACATAGTCGGCGCCTCCGATGCTGACATTATTTTGGTTTTTCAAATGGTCCACAAACTCGTCCAGCACAAAGTTCACCGCTTCTTGTGAGAAGTTGGCCACTTGCACCATCGCTGCACCCAGGGCTTGTACCTCTTTGGGGTTCAGGTATTTGATGATTTCAGCCGCTTGCTCTTCACCGAGCAAGAGCATCAAAACAGCGGCACGTTGGGTGCTGGTAATGTTGGCAAGCTCAGCGCGGAGCTTGTCGGTCATCACAATAGAGTCTTCAGCCATGGTTCAAATCCTCACAAAATTTATTACTTCTCGATCAAGCTCT
>CAJBHE010000127.1 GCA_903952885.1 uncultured Burkholderiales bacterium | reverse complement strand
TGGCTTGGTCTTCGGTCAAGCCCACCCATGCCACTTCGGGGTCGGTGTAGGCCACGCTTGGGATGACGCGTGCGTTAAACGCAGCGGCTGCCAGCTCTTTGTTGCCTTGCAGTTCGCCCGCAATCACTTCGGCAGCCACGTGTGCTTCGTGCACAGCCTTGTGCGCCAACATGGGCTGGCCCACGATGTCGCCAATGGCAAAGATATGCGGCACGTTGGTGCGCATTTGAATGTCGACGTTGATGAAGCCACGGTCGGTCACAGCCACACCTGCTTTTTCAGCGGCGAGTTTTTTGCCGTTGGGCGTGCGGCCCACGGCTTGCAACACGAGGTCGTACACCTGCGGCGCGGGGGCTGTGCCGCCCTCTTCTGCCGGTGCAAACGTGACTTCAATGCCTTCGGGCAAAGCGCGTGCGGACACGGTCTTGGTCTTGAGCATGATGTTGTCAAAGCGCTTGGCGTTCATCTTTTGCCAGATCTTGACCAAGTCGCGGTCAGCGCCTTGCATGAGGCCGTCCATCATTTCCACCACGTCTAGGCGTGCGCCCAGCGTGCTGTAAACCGTGCCCATCTCCAGGCCGATGATGCCGCCGCCCAAGATAAGCATGCGCTTGGGCACTTCTTTGAGTTCCAAAGCGCCGGTGCTGTCGACCACACGTGGGTCCTTATCCAGCCCATCCTTCTGCATGAACGGCAAACGCACAGCTTGCGAGCCTGCAGCGATGATGGCCTTCTTGAAGGCAATTACTTTTTTGCTGCCGTTTTGTTCTTGTGCCGTGCCGGTGGTTTCGCTCACTTCAAGGTGATGTGCACCCACGAACTGGCCCAAGCCGCGCACGGTAGTGACCTTGCGCATCTTAGCCATGGCAGCCAAGCCGCCTGTGAGTTTGCCAATGACTTTTTCCTTGTGGCCGCGCAGCTTGTCGATGTTGACGGCGGGTGTACCGAAGTCCACACCGAGGTCAGCCATGTGGGCCACTTCGTCCATCACCGCTGCGACGTGCAGCAAGGCTTTGGATGGAATGCAACCCACGTTCAAACACACGCCGCCCAAGGTGGCGTAGCGCTCAACGATGACCACGTTCAAACCGAGGTCAGCAGCACGAAACGCTGCTGAGTAACCGCCAGGACCGCCGCCGAGCACGAGCACATCACATGCGATGTCGGCCACCCCTGCATAGTTCTCGCCGTAGCTCGAAGCCACAGGTGCAGGTGCTGTCGCCACAGCAGGCGCTGCAGCGGGAACAGGGGCAGCAGATGCCGCAGCAGTCGGGGCCGTCGTTGGTGCCGATGCACTGGACGCAACAGCGCCCTCACCGTCCAGCACCAACACCAGCGAACCTTGCTTGACCTTGTCACCCAATGCCACACGCAGCTCTTTGACCACGCCTGCGTGCGAGGACGGGATTTCCATTGACGCTTTGTCGGACTCGACGGTGATGAGCGATTGTTCAGCTTTGACGGTGTCGCCCACCTTGACCAACAACTCAATGACGGCCACTTCGTCGAAGTCGCCGATGTCTGGAACTTGGATATCAATCAGTGCCATATCA
>CAJBHE010000126.1 GCA_903952885.1 uncultured Burkholderiales bacterium | reverse complement strand
TGAATTTGGCGGCGACCTGCTCATCCTCGATGGCGGTGCATGCAAGGTGGGCATTGAGTCCACCATCGTTGATTGCACCCGTGCTTCGCCTGTGCTGTTGCGCCCAGGTGTGTTGACGTCGCAGCAATTGAGCGAGGCTTGTGGATTAACAGTGATCATGGCTAACGCGCTCGATGCCGATGCTCCGCGTGCTTCTGGCACGCTTGAATCACATTACGCCCCGACGGCGAAAGTGCAGTTGATGACGGCCGCTGATTTACAAAGCGCCATCCATGCCTATGTATGTGGAAACTCGACAACCAGTGGTGAAGCCACGGATGCAGGCACTGCCGCTTGCAAGGTCGCCATCTGGTCCCGCAGCCTTGTCGAACTGCCTGCAACCAACGCTGAAAACTTTCACGTGCAGCACATGCCCTCATCTGTACTAGACTGCGCTCAACAACTTTTCGCCCAATTGCGCGGTTTCGACGCCCAAGGCGCGGAACATATTTGGGTCGAAGCCCCACCCCCAACCCCCGAGTGGGACGGCGTACGTGACCGCTTAACGCGGGCGGCTTCGCCAACTCGTTAAACTAATGCGGAACTCAAAGAGAGCCTGTGATGAACCCAATTTTCAGCCGAACCCTCAAAGCCTTGTGCAGCATTGTTCTCGTAGGCTTGCTTTCAGCCTGCGGTGCAAGCACCACGGTCGATCCGTTTCATCCAACGCGAGTCATTGGGTTGGGGGATGGCTATAACGATGAAACTGCAACAGTTCGCGAGCCAGGCAGCTCTACAGGATCTGTTGTTGGGCAAGTAGCAGCTTATTTTGGGCAGTCTAATGTGGTGAGCTATGCCACCGCTGGTGCACGCACCGCCAACTTGGCAGCTCAAATCGATTCAGTTGGTAGTTTTTCCTCGAGTGACTTGGTGGTGATTGCAGTGGGTACGTTTGATGTGAAATCAAACGCTAATCCAGAGACTGAAGCTCAAGCATTGGTCACTCAAGTGCAGCGCCTAAAGACCGCAGGCGTAAAGCATATTTTGATTATGCCCGTGCTGGATGTGTCTAGAACCCCTTGGGGGCGTGCCAATCCAAGTGTTGTTAGCACGACTGCGACGAATACTTTCAATGAAGCTAGCTTGCTAGCTGTGAGCACAGCGTTCGGCGGTCAAACTCCTAACTCTGTGATTTTTGCCAATGCATCGGGTGTGACCTCGTTGTTTTTGACAGCAACATCTGTCGCAACTTTTAGTCCGTTTACAGATACTGGTTTCAACAATACACCTGCAGGGACAACGCCGGCTTGTGGAGACCCTACTGTCTTTACAGGTTGTGCTGATAGCGTTCCAACGGCTGCAAGTAGGCCATACACCACCATGCTCTTTGCCGACGGCATCCATCTCACACCCGCAGGTAACCGTTGGGTTGCCAGTTACCTGTACAACGCCACCGCCCAAGGCTGGCGTTAATCAGCCGCTGATGCCTTGCGCCCAAAGCGCAAGCGCATGGCCAAAATACTGGCAGCCAACCCCAGTGTGATGATGTTGGCAATCACCACGGGCCAGGCTTCGATCAGCAAGCCGTAGGCTAACCACAGCGCTATGCCGAGCGTGAACGCGCTGTACATCCCTAACGAAATCCCGCTCACATCGCGAGTCTTGAAAGTCAGCCATGCTTGCGGTACAAAGCTCGCGGTGGTTAGGCTGGCAGCGGCGTAGCCGATCCATTCGGTGTAGTTCATGGAAGTCTTTCTGAATTAAGGCTGCTTACACGCCCAGTCAATCATCGCGTCTAGCGCAGGCCGCGCCGCATTAGCGTTGGCGTGGTGCAGGATGGCCACCACCACCCAGCGTTTGCCTCTTTCGGTGTCTACAAAACCAGCTACGCCCGCCACGTCACGCAAGCTGCCTGTTTTCAAGTGTGCGCTGGCTTGTGCTTTGCTGCGTTTCATCGTGCCGTCTAGGCCTGTGACGGGCAGAGAGCTCATCAATTCAGACATGTTGGGTGAGGCCCACGCCACTTGCAGCAAACGCGCCAAGGCTTGTGCGCTGATGCGTTCTTCGCGGCTGAGGCCCGAGCCGTTGTCAAACGTGGGCATTTCGCCGCCCACACGTTCGAGCCACCAGCGCTGCATCACGTCACGCGATGCATCAAAGCTGCCTACGCCGCGTTGTTGTTGGCTGAGCGTGAGGAACAACTGTTGCGCCATCACGTTGTTGCTGTACTTATTGATGTCGCGGATGGTCTCGGCCAAGGTGGCCGACTCCACGCTGAAGGTAGGCTGCAAGTGGGCGGGGACGTTGCCATCGCGCACTTGGCCGCTCAGCTGCCCGCCGAGTTGCAGCCACATGCCTGCAACGGCGCGTTGTGCAAATTGCTGTGGCGCGGCGTAGGCGATGGGCCACATTTTTTCACCACACACGACGGGGAAGTTGCCGGCAAAGCGGATGCGTGTGGGGTCACTCCAGTCGGCGCGCAGGGCGCTGCGGTAGTCACTGCAATCGCCATTGCTCAACGGCACGGTGGCGGGGTATTGCACACCAGCTAATGGCGGCTCAATCTGCACACGCGCCACATTGGCAGCGCGGTCGGGTACAAACTGAATCAGCAGTGATTTGAAGTTGACCAACAGCGCATCGGGCGCGGCGTTGTAGGGGCGCAGGGGCTCGCCGTCAAAGCTGGCGGCGTCTCGCGCGGGCACATCAAACGCGCTGCGGTCGAGCACGATGTCGCCCTGAATTTTTTGAATACCCAAGCCTTGAATGCGGCGCATCAGCAGCCACAAACGCTCCACAACCAAGCGCGGGTCGCCGCTGCCTTTGATGTAGACATTGCCTTGCAGCACGCCGTCGCGCACAGGACCGTCCACGTACACAGGCGTGCGCCACACAAAAGCGGGGCCCAGTGTGTCTAGCGCGGCAGTGGTGGTGGCCAGCTTCATCAGCGAAGCGGGGTTCACGCGCACTTGGGCTTGGTGGCTGAGGCGCGGTGTGCTACCCGTGTGTGTGTCGACCACCATCACATGGAAGTTCTCGTTCGGCACTTTGGCGCGTTGCAGCGCAGCTAGGACTTCGGCGGGGAGTTGGCCAATGTCGCCTACGGTGTGCTTGGGCGGTTCACTACGCAGGGTTTTGGAGCTGGGGGCTGCCTGCGCATGCCAACCTGCGGCGCACATCACGGCAAACGTGAGTGCAATCTTGAAGGCATAGGCAAAAGGCGATTGCACCAAGTGCCAGCGTGAAGGGCTGATGCGGGATATGAGCGAGAGCAAAGAGGGCAAGTGCGAGCAGGTCATAGACAAATTATCACGGCTGGGATAATCAGCGGATGCACAACAACCAGTGGCTGGCTTTAGAGACCAGCACCGACACCCTTTCGCTAGCGGTCGCACGCGGCACGCAGACATGGACGCACACCAGCCCGGGCGGCGCGCTCACATCCACGCACATGATTCCGCAAACCTTGGCGCTCTTGAAACAGGCGGGTTTGGCGTTGACCGATTTGCAAGCCGTGGTGTTTGGCCGTGGGCCGGGTGCGTTCACCGGCTTGCGCACGGCGTGCTCGGTGGCGCAGGGATTGGCCTTTGGTGCAGACTTACCCGTGTTACCGATTGACACTTTGTTAGCCTTGGCTGAAGAGGCGCGCGCGGCCAATGCATCCACAGGCGCTCCGTCTGTGACGCGCGTATTGGCCGTGATGGATGCACGCATGGAGCAGGTGTATGTGGCGGCCTATGAGTTCACGCCGCACCCTGTGGATGCAGTAGGCGAATCAAATCAAATGCAGGGGACTTGGCGTTGCGTGCAAGAGGCTGAGCTTCACAGCCCCGAGTCTTTGCACTGGCCCGCTGATTGGATAAATGATGTCGCGCAAACAGCAAGCCCTGCCTTCATCGCCGCAGGCAACGCATGGCCCGTCTACGTAGGCCGTTGGCCCGCTGCGTTGACCGCGCCGCAGTTAGTGGCTTTGCCAACCGCCGCCGCGCTGTTGCGCCTCGCTCCCGCCGCTTGGGCGGCTGGCGAAGCTGTACCACCCGAAGAAGCGCTGCCGCTCTACATTCGCGACAAAGTAGCGCAAACCACGGATGAGCGGATGCAAATCAAAACGCAACAGGCTGCTGCTCAATGAGTGCCGTTTTGAAACCCGAAGTACGCCTAGAGCCGCTGACCGAAGCGCTGCTCGACGACGTGCTGCGCATCGAGAACAAAGCCTATGCTCACCCTTGGACACGGGGCAACTTTGCGGACTCGCTCAAATCGGGCTACCAGCTGCTGGCGCTGATGGGCGGCGACTCCTTGATTGGTTACTTTGTGGCCATGGAAGGTGTGGACGAAGTGCACTTGCTCAACATCACCGTCGCGCCTGAGTTTCAAGGGCAAGGATTTGGCGCGCTCATGCTCGATGCCTTGTCGGTGTGGGCGCGCAGCCGCCAAGCCCAATGGCTGTGGCTGGAAGTGCGCGTGGGCAACGCCCGCGCCATGCAGGTGTACGAGCGTTATGGCTACCGTCGTGTGGGCGAGCGCAAAAACTATTACCCCGCCGATCACGGCCAACGCGAGCACGCGGTGGTCATGTCGTTCAAGCTGTAAGCTACTGCCCATGACCGACACCTTGCACCTCGACAAACGCCAACGCGCCATGCTCGCCGAAATGGGCGTGCGCGTGTGGTCGCCTATGTCTGAGGCGGCTGTCATGGATGCGCCCGCGGTGGAAATAGAACAAGCCCACAGCTTTTCCGCTGCCAGCGAGCTGGCCACCCAAGCCATCGCCACCGCCGCAGGCTACGAAACCGCAGCGCGCCAAATGCTTGCGCCGGTGGCCAAAGCAGAGCCTGTCCCCATCATCATTCAACGCCCCGAAGGCATTGACCAAATGGATTGGTCAGCCTTGCACAGCACTGTGTCGGGTTGCCAAGCCTGCACCTTGTGCGGCTCGCGCCAACACACCGTGTTTGGTGTGGGTGCTTCCGCACCCGAAGGCGAAACGCCGCAGGTGGATTGGCTCATCGTGGGCGAAACACCTGGTGAGGACGAAGATCGCCAAGGCGAACCCTTCGTGGGCCAAGCTGGCAAGCTGCTCGACAACATGTTGGGCGCGATGAAGTTGTCACGCACTGGCGCACGCACGGCGGAGGGCGGCGGCGTTTACATCACCAACGTGCTCAAGTGCCGCCCACCCGGCAACCGCAACCCCAAGCCCGAAGAAGTGGCGCAGTGTCTGCCCTACCTCGAGCGCCAAGTGGCCTTGCTCAGACCTAAAATGATTTTGGCCATGGGCCGCTTTGCGGTGCAAGCCTTGTTGCGCGACAGCGTGCAAGAGTTAGAAGGCACGCCTTACGGCAAGCTGCGTGGGCGCGTGTACCAGTACAACGGCGTGCCGGTGGTGGTGACCTATCACCCTAACTATGTGCTGCGTAACTTGCCAGAGAAGGCCAAGGTGTGGGCTGACCTTTGTTTGGCGATGGCGCATCTCGAGGGATCTGAGTAAGTTTTTTTCGTTCGTGAAGACTTCTCGCCGGAGAGGGTTGCACAGCTTGGGTACGGCGGCCTCCTCATGCTGGGGTACCAGAAATCGTCGGCCGCCGCACCCAAGCCGCACAACTGTTTTGGTTTGAAACATTGCAAGCCGCAGTCTGTGGGTAGAGGCATTGGGCAGGTGACGATTTCTGGTACCCCAGTATGAGGAACCTGCCCACTGCCTTTGCCCTCAGCGAGCCCAGACCCCCCAGATACAAGCCTTCTAAAATCAACCCATGACCTTCCTTGACATGCTCCGCGCCGCAGAGCGCCAAAACAACTCCATGCTCTGCGTGGGCCTTGACCCAGAACCGACCAAGTTCCCAGACCGCATCAAGGGCGACTCGAACAAGATTTACGACTTTTGCGCGGCCATCGTTGACGCCACGGCAGATGTGGTGAACAGCTTCAAACCCCAAATTGCTTACTTTGCGGCGCACCGCGCCGAAGGCCAGCTTGAGCGTTTGATGGAACACATGCGACGTGTGGCCCCGCACGTGCCCAT
>CAJBHE010000125.1 GCA_903952885.1 uncultured Burkholderiales bacterium | reverse complement strand
GGTGCTTCGTTGGGCAGCACGACTTCTAGCGCTTCGGCGTCTTCTGTGTCGTCGGCCAACAGCAGCTCGTAACGTATGCCCAGCTGCTCAAGCAATTGGCGGCGGCGTGGGCTTTGGGAGGCAAGGTAGATGAATTTCATAAATCACTCGCGGTGATAAGGATGGTTGGCGTTGATCGACCACGCTCGGTACAACTGCTCCACCAACAACACACGCACCATGGCGTGCGGCAGCGTGAGGTCTGAAATGCGGACGCGCTCGTGCGCTTGTTTTTTGAACTCAGGGCACAAGCCATCAGGACCGCCAATGACCAGCGCCACATCGTCTGCTTCGAGCTGCCAGTGCTTGAGCTTTGCGGCCAAGGCCACAGTGGTGAGGTGAGTGCCGCGTTCATCCAAGGCCACGATGCGGCATCCGCGAGGAATGGCGGCTTCAATGCGCTCACGCTCAGCGGCGTAAATGGTGTCTAGGGTTTTAGAGCTGCGCGGCTCGGTTTTGACGGCCTTGAGCTCGACCTTCAGCTCAGAAGGAAACCGCTTGGCGTAATCGTCCCAAGCGGTTTGCGCCCAGTCGGGCACACGTTGGCCGACTGCGACGACCCACAGCTTCATGCTTTGCGGGCGGTGGTCTTTTTAGCGGCGGGTGGACGCTTGCCCGCTGGCTTGCCTGCGGTGGTCGAAGCACTGCGTGCTGCGGCTTTGGCAGTGGACTTGGCGCCTTTGAGGCCCACGGTCTTGACGGGCAACTTGGCTGGCGCTGCGGCTGACTTTTTGACTGCAGCAGTTTTGGCTGGTGCGCCCTTAGCTACGGTTTTTGCTACTGTTTTAGCAGGTGCTGCTTTGACGGGGCCGCGTGTAGACGTGCTTCGTGTGGCGGGCTTGGCTGAGTCACTGCGTGTGGAAGCGGCGCGTGAGCCCGAATCTGCACGAGCGCCAGGGGCTGCGCGTGCAGCTGACTTTTTGTCGCCCGTTGCTGATTTCTTGGCGGCTGGCTTTTTACCAGCCGACTTCTTAACTGGTGCTTCTTCAGGCTCAGCCGCTTTGGCTGGCTTGGGTGCACCAAACTTCAAGCGCACAGGTTTATCGCCCCAGATTTCTTCGAGGTTGTAGTAGCTGCGAATGGTAGGCTGCATGACGTGGACCACCACAGCGCCACAGTCGACGATGATCCACTCGCCGTTGTCTTCGCCTTCAATGCGGGGCTTGCCAAAACCTGCGTCACGCACTTTGTCGCGAACGCTGGCAGCCAAAGCTTTGGTCTGGCGGTTTGACGTACCCGAGGCCACGATGACCCGCTCAAACAGCGAAGACAAGTGCTCTGTGTCAAACACCACGAGCTCTTGGGCTTTGACGTCCTCCAGCGCATCCACGACGGTGCGTTGCAGTTTTTGGACATCTTTTTTGGCGGAGGTTTCGGTCATCTGTTTTATCGGTAAAGGCTGTGTTTTTCAATGTAGTGCTGCACAGCGGCAGGCAACCACGCGGACATAGCGGCAGCTGGATGTGGGCCTTGAGCTAGGTGCGCACGAATTTCGGTGGCACTGACATTCAGGCTTGGCATGTCCAAGCGTTGTAAGTCGGGGGATACCGCATTGTGCCACTGACTGACCGGGCTGCCCTGTCGGCTTTGTAGACGGTCGGCCACCACCACGGTGGCGAGCCCCAAAATATCTTGACAACGATGCCAGGATTGAAAGGCAATGGCTTGGTCTGCGCCAATGAAAAGATAAAGATGAGCCTCGGGCCACTCCGCCTTGAGTTGTTCTAGCGTGTCCACGGTGTAGGTAGCACCTTGGCGATCTATCTCACGCGGGTCCACCACCGTATGCGGCATGTCCGCAAAAGCCAGACGCGTCATGGCCAGTCGGTGTGGCGATGCTGTGAGCGCACGGTCTTTGTGCCAAGCGTCACCGGTGGGAATGATGCGCAGCTCATTCAATTCAAACTGCTCTATGGCGTGCTTGGCCAGCGCAATGTGCGCGGTATGCGGCGGGTCAAACGAACCACCAAAAATGCCTAAGCGCTTGGTGTGGTTCACTTCAGCCAATCGCGCGGCACAAGAAAATCGTGCAACAAATCATGCTCTGGCGTACCAGCTTCAGGCTGGTGCTGGTAGGACCAACTCACGAGTGGCGGCATCGACAACAAAATTGACTCCGTTCGTCCACCCGACTGCAAACCAAAGTGCGTGCCACGGTCCCATACAAGGTTGAACTCCACATAGCGGCCGCGGCGATACAACTGGTGGTTGCGCTCGCGCTCGCCATAAGGCATGTTCACGCGACGGTCGACTATGGGCAAATAGGCGTCAAGCAAGGCATCGCCCACGCTTTGGAGCATCTGGAAACTGCGCTCAAAACCCAGCTCAGAAAAATCGTCAAAAAAGATGCCGCCAATTCCGCGTTGCTCATTGCGGTGCTTGTTGCAAAAGTAGTCGTCGCACCAGGTTTTAAAGCGTGGGTACAAGCCTTCGCCAAACGGCTGCAACGCGTCGTGACACACCTGATGGAAGTGCTGGGCGTCTTCAACAAAGCCGTAGTAAGGCGTCAGATCCATGCCGCCGCCAAACCAGGCCACAGTTTGACCGTTGGCGGGCGTGGCGGCAATCATGCGCACATTCATGTGCACAGTGGGCACATAGGGGTTGCGCGGATGAAACACCAGAGACATGCCCATGGCTTCAAACGGTGCACCTGCCAGCTCAGGGCGATGCTGTGTGGCTGAGGGCGGCAACTTGGGGCCACGCACATGCGAAAAACCGCAGCCCGCGCGCTCAAACACAGGGCCGTTTTCTAAAATTTGTGTGATGCCCTGGCCCTGCAGTTGCTCGCCTGGGCCCTTTTCCCACGCGTCCACCAAGAACTTGGCTTGACCGTCTTTGGCTTCTATGGCGCGGGTGATACGGCTTTGCAAGTCCAACAAATAGTCACGCGCCGCAGTCACCACGTGTTCGTGGCCTTGATCGTTTGGAGGGGTGGTCATCGTGGTTTTAATTCAAAGAAGTATGGCTCTGTGGCTCGGCATTTGTATTCTGTCGGGGCGGCAAAGGGCGAATCGGCGCAGCTTGGTTTTCATGAAAGCCCTGCACGCCCGCATACACCTTGGCGATGTGAGCGTAATCGGCTTGCACATCGCCTGTCAAACGCGTGAAGTCTGTGATCTTCGCCACTTTTTGACCGTAGTCAATCCGCATCATGCACAAGGGCACGTCAGCACCCAAAGCCAATTGGTAAAAGCCACTGCGCCAGCCATCGGTGAGCTTGCGCGTGCCCTCGGGCGACAGGCCTATCCACAGCAGCGCGTCGGTTTGTTTGTGTTGCTTGAGGGCGTCCACCATCTCGCCCACCAAGCCCTTGGGGGAAGACCGGTCAATCGGCACAGCGCCTATGGAACGAATCCAACGTCCAAACAGCGGAATGCGAAACAAGCTTTCTTTGGCAAAAAACTGCAAGGGCAACCCCACCGCCCACTTGACCGGCATCATGGTGATGAAGTCCCAGTTGCTGGTGTGGGGGTAGCCAATGAGCACGCCCTGTTTGGCGGGCAATCCATCAAACTCAATCTTCCAGCCCATCAGCTTGACCAGCCATGCCGCCCAAGCTTGAGGTTTGCATTGCACGGGCATGGCTTGGGTGGATTCGGTCATCTGTTTTTATAAGCAATCGGTTGAACGAGGAATGGAGTGAGCGTGATTGAAACACTCAGCGCGAAATAGCGCGGTAGCCAATGTCGGTGCGGTACTGCACGCCATCAAAGTGAATGCCCTTGATGGTGTCGTAAGCCTGCTGCTGAGCCAGACGCAAAGTGCCGCCCAAAGCCGTCACGCACAACACGCGGCCACCGCTGGTGACCACTTGGCCGTCGGCCATTTGCGTACCGGCGTGGAACACCACCACATCGTCGGTGTCTTGCGGCAAGCCGGTGATGGCGTCGCCCTTGCGGGGGCTCATGGGGTAGCCATGTGCAGCCAACACCACGCCAATGGCGGTGCGGCGGTCCCACTCCAGCTCGAAGTCGTCAAAACGTGCTTCGGCGTTGGTGGCAGTGGCAGCCATCAACACATCTACCAAGTCGGTTTTCAGGCGAGCCATGATGGGCTGGGTTTCGGGGTCGCCCATGCGGCAGTTGAACTCAAGGGTTTTGACGTGGCCCTGTGGGTCAATCATCAAACCTGCGTACAAGAAACCGGTGAACGGGATACCGTCTTTTTCCATGCCCTTGATGGTGGGCAAAATGATTTCGCGCATGGCGCGGGCATGCACTTCGGGTGTCACCACGGGCGCTGGCGAATAAGCGCCCATGCCGCCGGTGTTAGGGCCTTCGTCAGCATCCAGCAAACGCTTGTGGTCTTGGCTGGTAGCCAATGGCAACACGGTTTTGCCATCGCACATGACGATGAAGCTGGCTTCTTCACCTTGCAAAAATTCTTCGATGACGACACGCGCGCCACCTTCGTTGTGGCTCACACCCAGCTTGTTGTCGAGCAACATGAAGTCAATCGCTTCGTGGGCCTCGGCGGCGGTCATCGCCACCACCACACCCTTGCCTGCAGCCAAGCCATCGGCCTTCACCACAATCGGTGCGCCTTTGGCGTTCACGTAGTCGTGCGCGGCTTGTGCGTCGGTGAAAGTTTCATATTCCGCCGTTGGGATGTTGTGGCGCTTCATGAACGCTTTGCTGAAAGCCTTGGAGCTTTCCAGCTGCGCCGCTGCTTTGGTAGGGCCAAAAATGCGCAGGCCATGCGCGCGGAACTCGTCCACCACCCCGGCTGCCAAGGGGGTTTCTGGGCCGACCACAGTCAACTCCACACTGTGGCTTTGTGCAAACTCACGCAGGGCTTTGACATCGGTGATGTCGATGTTGTCCAAGCGTTTGTCGCGTGCTGTGCCGCCGTTGCCGGGGGCGACAAACACTTTTTGCACCTTGTTGGATTGGGCAATCTTCCACGCCAAAGCGTGTTCGCGGCCACCGCCGCCAATAACTAATACGTTCATAGGGCTGCGTTGTTGATGGCTGCGTTGTGGTAGACCTCTTGCACATCGTCAAGGTCTTCTAGCGCGTCCAGTAGTTTTTGCATCTTCGCAGCGTCATCACCCTCGAGTTCGATGGTGTTGTCTGCACGGTAAGTCACCTCAGCTACTTCGGGCTTGAGGCCCGCAGCTTCCAAAGCGTTTTTGACAGCCTCAAAGCTGGCAGGTGGCGTCAGCACTTCAATCGCGCCGTCGTCATCGGTCATCACGTCGTCCGCACCCGCTTCGAGCGCAATTTCCATGATTTGGTCTTCACTGCTGCCAGGCGCAAACACCAGTTGGCCGCAATGCTTGAATTGGAACGCCACTGAGCCCTCAGTGCCCATGTTGCCGCCGTTTTTGCTGAAGGCAAAGCGCACTTCAGCCACGGTACGCACGCGGTTGTCGGTCATGGTGTCCACGATGATGGCAGCGCCGCCCACACCATAGCCTTCGTAACGAATTTCTTCGTACACCACACCATCGAGGTTGCCTGAGGCTTTGTCGACGTTGCGTTTGATGTTGTCTGCGGGCATATTGGCCGCCTTGGCTTTTTCAATGGCCAAACGCAAACGGGGGTTCAGGCTCAAGTCACCGCCGCCCAGGCGGGCGGACACAATGATTTCACGCGTGATGCGTGTC
>CAJBHE010000124.1 GCA_903952885.1 uncultured Burkholderiales bacterium | reverse complement strand
GGGTATGTGGCTCGGCTTTGCTGTGGCCCCTACTGACTTTCAGCAAGGCGAGGGCTATCGCATCATCTTTGTGCATGTGCCTGCAAGCTGGATGTCGATGGTCATTTACTTGACCATGGCGTTTTGGAGTGTGTTGGGCCTGACCTTCAACACACGCCTGTCGGGCATGATGACCCGCGCTTTGGCGCCTACTGGTGCCTTGTTTGCATTTCTTTCGCTGTGGACCGGCGCTCTTTGGGGCAAGCCCATGTGGGGCGCTTGGTGGGTGTGGGATGCGCGTCTGACGTCTGAGTTGATTTTGTTTTTTTTGTACCTCGGCTTCATCGCCTTGACGTCGGCCATTGACGACACACGCCGCAGCGACCGTGCTGGTGCACTCATTGCGATTGTGGGCGCGATCAACGTGCCCATCATTTATTTCTCAGTGAAGTGGTGGAACACCCTGCACCAAGGTGCGTCGGTGTCGATGACCAAAGGCTCGAGCATGGCCGAGGTCATGCTGTGGGGCATGTTGCTGATGGCTTTGGCGTTTTGGTTTTACACCGTCGCGCTGGTGCTCTACCGGGTGCGCACGCTGATCTTGCAGCGCGAGAGCCACGCCACTTGGGTGCACGAACTCGACGAGGTGAAGCCATGAGGTGGGAAAGTTGGAGCCAGTTTTGGGCCATGGGTGGTTATGCCATGTATGTGTGGGGCAGCGTGGGCGTGACGGCTTTGCTCTTGGCCGTGGAAGTGTGGCAGGCCCGATGGGAGCACCGCGTTGTGCTCAATCAATTGAAAACCGAGCAGGCTGTGGCTCAATTACCTGTTGAAGAATTGATGTGATGAAACCCAGAACCAAACGATTCGCACTGATTGCCGCTGGCATTGTGGTGCTGTGCGCGGCAGCGGCTTTTGTGCTGAACGCCTTCCAGAGCAATTTGGTGTTTTTCTTCACGCCCACGCAAGTGAGCAAAGGCGAAGCGCCCAAGGGCCGCACCTTCCGCGCAGGCGGCATGGTCAAAGAAGGCAGCTTGCTGCGCGATGGCAACACCGTGCGCTTTGTCATCACCGACACCATCAACGAAATGCCTGTGACCTATGTGGGCCTGCTGCCCGACTTGTTCAAAGAAGGCAAAGGCGTGGTGTCTCAGGGCAAGCTGGGTGACGACGGCATGTTTGTGGCCAGCGAAGTGTTGGCCAAGCACGATGAGAACTACATGCCACCCGAAGCGCAGCACGCCATGGATGAAGCGATGGCAGCCAAAGCAGCAAAGTCTGTGCAAACGCCAGCCCCCACCAAAGGCAACCCATGATTCCAGAACTCGGTAATTTCGCGCTCATGCTGGCCGCCGTGGTGGCGGTGATGCAAGGTGTGCTGCCCATTGCAGGCACCTTGGTGCGCAACCCGCAAACGCAAGTCACCTTGCAGTCATTGGCTCGCCCAACGGCGGCTTTGCAATTTGTGTTGGTGGCGTTTGCATTCGGAGCATTGGCCACTTCGTTTTTGAACAACGATTTCTCTGTGCTTTACGTATCACAGCATTCCAATTCGTTGTTGCCCAAGCCCTACCAATTTGCTGCGGTGTGGGGCGGCCATGAAGGCTCGCTCTTGTTGTGGGTGTTGTTGCTGGCTTTGTGGACGGTGGCGGTGGCGGTGTTTTCGCGCAGCTTGCCACTCGACATGGTGGCGCGTGTGATTGGCGTATTGGGTTTGATTTCGGTGGGCTTCTTGCTGTTCATCTTGACCACCTCCAACCCGTTTGAACGTTTGTTGCCCGCGGCCTTGGACGGCAAAGATTTGAACCCCTTGTTGCAAGACCCAGGCTTGGTGATTCACCCACCCATGCTCTACATGGGCTACGTGGGCATGGCGGTGGCGTTTGCGTTTGCGGTGTCTGCTTTGATGAGTGGCCGCTTGGATGCTGCATGGGCACGCTGGTCGCGCCCTTGGACCGTGGTAGCTTGGACCTTCCTCACCTTCGGCATTGGACTCGGTTCTTGGTGGGCTTATTACGAACTCGGTTGGGGCGGTTGGTGGTTTTGGGACCCGGTTGAAAATGCGTCCCTCATGCCTTGGTTGGTCGGCACGGCACTCATTCACTCCTTGATG
>CAJBHE010000123.1 GCA_903952885.1 uncultured Burkholderiales bacterium | reverse complement strand
CTTGGCTGGCGACGGCGCGATCCGCGACGAGAAGACTGGCTACTTCACCATCACTGGCCGTATCGACGACGTGTTGAACGTGTCTGGCCACCGCATGGGCACGATGGAAATTGAATCTGCCTTGGTGAGCTGCACCGAGTTGGTGGCTGAAGCCGCTGTGGTGGGTCGTCCTGACGACACCACTGGCGAAGCCATCTGCGCGTTCGTGGTGCTGAAGCGTTCACGCCCCACAGGCGACGAAGCCAAAGCAATTGCCAAAATCTTGCGCGACCACGTGGGCAAAGAAATTGGCCCGATCGCCAAGCCAAAAGACATCCGCTTTGGCGACAACTTGCCCAAGACTCGCTCTGGCAAGATCATGCGCCGCTTGCTGCGCAGCTTGGCCAAGAACGAGGCGATCACTCAAGACATCTCGACTCTGGAAAACCCAGCGATTCTGGACCAGTTGACAGACAACCACTGATCTGCCAACTGCTAAACCAAGGTGTCGATCTGGCCGCCTTGACCGCGCAACATGCTCAGCGTGGACGCCACTTGCTGGTTGTTGGCGTTGGCTTGTGCAGACGCTGGACTAGTGGCACGGTTCTTTTGCAAAGACTGTGCAATTTTTTCAGCAGCGGCCAAGTTGCCATTTTTGAGCGCATCGCCTAGTTGGCCCATGGGGCTGTCACTCTTGATGTTGTTGTTCGCTGCAAATGCGGCATAGGCTTTTTGAGCCCCAGCCAAATTACCTGCGTTGAGCGTGGCAAACAGATCTTTCATTCCCTGTTGACGTTGTTGCCAACCGCTAACGGCTGGTGCTTGACTGGCCATCGAAGCCGATGAACTTCCGACGCGCATTCCCATGATGGTTTCCTTTGTAAAGACGAGAAACAAAAAATTGCTTCTATACATCTCTCAAGATCGGTCTGAATGAAGGAGTCTTGAGGGTCTTTACCTTGCAAAGACAAACACGGTGCGGCATAGGCTTGCCCCTGCGGCAAAGGTGTGCCGCTCATATGGCAAAGACCGGCCTAAAAAGTATGTTGACGCACACATGAAAACCAAACTTTGGTGCATTGAAAGTACAAATCTGCGTATGCAATAAGCAGAACGAGTACCAATGCATACCTTCAGCTCTGTAAAGAATCTTTACTCTGTAAACCCCTACCGACGGCGCGGATATTGCAGGCTTGATTTGTTGCAAATCGTGGATTTACCTGGATCAGGTTTGCATTCAATCAATCTCTTGAAGGAGAAGCACCATGGGTATGAGAGTCGGCGGCTCAAGCGTTAACTGGTCTAGTCAACAAACTAGCTCTTCAGTCAACGATTGGCAAAAACGCCAACAAGGCATGAAGGATTTATTTTCTTCATTGCAGTCGGGCGATCTTGCGAGTGCTCAAAAAGCATTTACAAGCGTCCAAACCAATACCAGCTCTAGCAACAGCCCACTGACGAAAGTCGGTGATGCTTTGCAAGCTGGCGACTTGGCAGGCGCGCAGCAAGCGGCCAAAGCCATGCATGCGGCACGTGGCGGTCACCATCACGCGAAAGCGGCGACCCAAGCGTCCAACAGCACGTCATCCACCACCACAGGGACCACGGCGGAAGCCTCTAGCACCGACACAGCATTCAACAGTTTTATCCAAAACTTAGAAGCTGCGCTGGAGCAACAAGGCAAAACCACCACAGGCCCCAATGGACAGGGTAGCTTCTTGCTGAACATGCCACCACCACCGCCGCCACAAGCGACGGCGAATGCAGCAGTGTCTAGCACCGCGACCACACAGGCCTTTTTGGGTAGTCGAGCCTCCAGCGCACCTTCTAACGCTCAGTTAGAGGCGAGCTTGGAAAGCTTGATTCAACAAATGGGCGGAACGGCAGGTGTGACTGCAGACGCCACCACAGCAGCCTCTAGCAACTCAGCGCTCACCAACAATTTGCAATCGAGTTTTGCAAATTT
>CAJBHE010000122.1 GCA_903952885.1 uncultured Burkholderiales bacterium | reverse complement strand
GTGCTCGGCATCGACGCCCGCGTGCCCGATCCGGACAAGGAAAAAGACGTCAACAAGCGCGGCGCCATCGAGCGCGCGCTGACCTACATGGCGCTCGAACCGGGCAAGCCGCTGAACGACATTTTTGTCGACAAAGTGTTCATCGGTTCCTGCACCAACAGCCGCATTGAAGACATGCGCGAAGCTGCAGCCGTGGTCAAGAAACTCGGCCAAAAAGTGGCCAAGAACATCAAGCTCGCTTTGGTGGTTCCCGGCTCTGGCTTGGTCAAAGAGCAAGCTGAAAAAGAAGGCCTGCACGAGATTTTCAAAGCCGCTGGCTTTGAGTGGCGCGAGCCCGGCTGCTCGATGTGCTTGGCCATGAACGCCGACCGCTTAGAGCCAGGCGAGCGCTGCGCCTCCACCAGCAACCGCAACTTCGAAGGCCGTCAAGGCAACGGTGGCCGCACCCATTTGGTCAGCCCCGCCATGGCCGCTGCTGCCGCTATTCATGGCCACTTTGTGGACGTGCGCAAGTTCGCCTAAGGGATAAAAATCATGCAGAAATTCACCCTCCACAAAGGCATCGTGGCCCCCATGGACCGCGAGAACGTCGACACCGACGCCATCATCCCCAAGCAGTTTTTGAAGTCCATCCGCAAGACGGGCTTTGGCCCCAACTTGTTTGATGAGTGGCGCTACTTGGACCACGGCGAGCCCGGACAAGACCCCGCCAGCCGCAAGCCCAACCCAGACTTTGTGCTGAACCAGCCGCGGTATCTGCCAGGTGCGTACCGCACCGAAGGCGCGTCAATTTTGTTGGCCCGCAAAAACTTTGGCTGCGGCTCATCACGCGAACACGCACCTTGGGCGATTGACCAATTCGGCTTCCGCGCTGTGATTGCACCCAGCTTTGCCGACATCTTTTTTAACAACTGTTTCAAAAACGGCTTGCTGCCCATCGTGCTGCCCGAGGCCGCGATTGACCTGTTGTTCAATGAAGTGCACGCCTTCCCAGGCTATGAGTTGACGATTGACCTTGAGAACCAAGTCATCGTGCGCCCACAAGGCGAGACCATTCCATTTGACGTGCAAGCCTTCCGCAAATACTGCTTGCTCAACGGCTTTGACGACATTGGCCTGACCCTGCGTCAGTCCGACAAGATCAAAGCCTTTGAAGCCGAGCGCTTGGCCACCAAGCCTTGGTTGGCTCACACGATGTAAACCCATTTAGAAGAACAACACATGAAAATCGCAATCCTTCCCGGCGACGGCATCGGCCCAGAAATCGTGGCCGAAGCGGTCAAGGTCTTGAACGTCCTCGACCTCACCTTTGAATCCGAAACAGCCTTGGTGGGCGGCGCAGCGTTTGACGGGCACGGCCACCCGCTGCCAGAAGCCACGCTCAAGTTGGCGATGGATGCAGATGCCGTGTTGTTCGGCGCTGTGGGCGACTGGAAATACGACACGCTCGACCGCCCGCTGCGTCCCGAGCAAGCCATTTTGGGTTTGCGCAAAAACATGGGCCTGTTTGCCAACTTCCGCCCTGCCATTTGCTACGAGCAATTGGTAGGCGCATCAAGTTTGAAGCCTGAGCTGATTGCTGGCTTGGACATTTTGATCATCCGCGAACTCACTGGCGATATTTACTTTGGCCAACCCCGCGGCCGCCGCGTGGCCACTGACGGCCACTTCCCAGGTGCAGAAGAAGCGTTCGACACCATGCGCTACTCGAAGCCCGAGATCGAGCGCATTGCCCATGTGGCTTTCCAAGCTGCCCGCAAGCGCAAAGCCGCAGGCACCGAAGGTCGCGTGACCAGCGTGGACAAAGCCAACGTGCTGGAAACCTTCCAGTTCTGGAAAGACGTGGTGAGCGAAGTGGGCAAAGAGTACCCAGACATTACGCTGGACCACATGTACGTCGACAACGCCGCCATGCAACTGGTGAAAGAGCCCAAGCGCTTTGACGTGGTGGTGACCGGCAATATGTTTGGCGACATCTTGAGCGACGAAGCCTCCATGCTCACAGGCTCTATTGGCATGTTGCCGTCTGCTTCTTTGAACTCAAAGAACCAAGGCTTGTACGAACCCAGCCACGGCAGCGCACCCGACATCGCAGGCAAAGGCGTGGCCAACCCCTTGGCCACCATCCTCAGCGCCGCCATGATGTTGCGTTTCAGCTTGAACCAAGCTGCAGCAGCTGACCGCATCGAGACCGCTGTGAAAGTCGTGTTGGCCCAAGGACTGCGCACTCCTGACATCTACAGCGAAGGCACGACCAAAGTGGGCACGGCTCAGATGGGTGATGCAGTGGTAAAGGCATTGAGCTGAATGAAGCCTACCCAACCCATCTGCTGACGCACATGGCAAAAGGTCACGGCTTGAAAACCAAAACCACTCTGGGTGCGGTACTTTTGGCTGCGGGCTCTGCCTCTCGCATGGGGCATCGACCCAAATGCCTGCTCGAGCTCCACGGCGTGCCCCTGATTCAGCGACAACTCATGGCCTTGTCGCAAGCCGGGGTAGATGAGGTGGTCGTGGTCTTGGGTCATTACGCTGCAAACATTCAAAAAGCCATCACGCCATTCCCCGTCAAGCAGACGCTCAACCCTCACCCAGATGACGGGCAAAACGCCTCATTGCATTTGGGGCTGCAGGCCCTGTCAGAAAGTTGCGACGCCGTGTTGGTTGCCCTGGCAGATCAACCGCTGATCGAGGCACAAGACATCCAAGATCTCATCAGCGCCTATGCACAAAGGCCGCTCGGCATGCATGTGGTCCAACCCAGAGTGGATGGACTACCCGGCAACCCCGTGATGTTCAGCGCCGAGGTGTGCCAACACATCTTGGCATCTGACACCAGCTTTGGCTGCCGCCAGTGGCAGAAGGACCACCCAGAGCAGGTCTACCACTGGGTAACTACCAACAGCCATTACCGCACGGACGTGGATACTCTCGAGGATATAAAGACGCTGGCTCAGCGCACAGGCCTACAACTAATTTGGCCATCAACATTCAAATCATCCGCTCCATGAACAGCATAGACATCGATGTGATCCGCACTGCCCTCGAGTGGCAAAACAAAGGCCACCGTGTGGTGATGGGCACGGTGGTGCGCACCTGGGGCTCTGCCCCTCGGCCGCCCGGTTCGTTGATGATCATTCGTGACGACGGCCAAGTGGCTGGATCGGTATCAGGTGGGTGCATTGAGGACGATTTGATTCGGCGCGTGGCCGCTGGCGAGCTAGCCATACGCATGCCAGAGACCACAGCCTATGGCCAAACCGCCGAAGAAGTGCGCCGTTTTGGTCTACCTTGCGGCGGCTCGGTGCAGGTGGTGCTAGAACCCTTGTCTCCTCAATCTCAATTGCGCGAATTGATGGTGCTAATCGAGCAGCACCAGCGCGTGGAGCGCCGCTTGGACATGGCCACAGGCATGGTCAAGATGCATGCCGCCACCGAGGGTGACAAAGTGCAGTTTGACGGCCAAGCCCTCACCACCGTGCATGGCCCTCGCTTGCGCTTGGTGGTCATTGGCGGTGGTCAACTTTCACGCTATTTGGCTGCCATGGCCGTCATGCTCGATTATCAAGTGACCATTTGTGAGCCTCGTGCTGAATACCACGAAGGCTGGGAGGCTATGGCGGGCGTGACCTTGTCCGCCCAAATGCCCGACGACTTGGTGCTGGCCATGAACCTAGACCACAACAGCGCAGTGGTTGCTGTGACGCACGACCCCAAATTAGACGACTTGGCGCTGATGGAAGCACTCCGCACACCCGCGTTTTATGTGGGCGCTTTGGGCTCGCGCCACAACAACAACCAGCGCCGTAAGCGCTTGCTGGAGTTTGACGTGTCAGAAGCCGAAGCTGCGCAAATGCGTGGTCCTGTGGGTTTGAATTTGGGCGCCTTAACGCCCCCAGAAATCGCCATGAGCATCGTGGCCGAAATGACCGCCATGCGTCGTGGTGTCGATTTGAGCCAAGCGTTGAGCAGCTGGGAAAGCTCGAAAACAGTGTGTGGTTTGGTTTAGCCAGATCCATGGAGCCGCAAGGCGCAAGGCTCCATCCACTACAATTACTTTCATGATTCACGCTCGCTCGTTCTCTATGAACTTCGCATCCCCAGCGCCGCTGTCGGCTTGCGCGCGCGTGATCACCCTCAAAACCACGACCATTAAGGGCTAAGCAGCTCCGGTTCGTCGTGCGCCTCCCGGCCAGACGAGCCGGGCAAACAGTCTGGTCTGGCACTGTTTTCTACTTTTGAAAAGGCGTTACAAAAATGAGCAAGTTAGTAGGTTTAGTCGGTTGGCGCGGCATGGTCGGCTCGGTGTTGATCGACCGCATGGTGCAAGAAAAAGATTTCGATCTGATCGAACCCGTCTTCTTCTCCACGTCTAACGCAGGTGGCAAAGCACCCGCGCAAGCCAAAAACGAAACCACGCTCCAAGACGCCAACAACATTGAAGCCCTCAAGAAGTGCGACATCGTGCTCACCTGCCAAGGCGGAGACTACACCCAAGAGGTCTACCCCAAGTTGCGCGCCGCTGGCTGGAACGGCCACTGGATTGACGCTGCCTCTAGCCTACGTATGGCCGACGATGCGGTGATCATCTTGGACCCCGTCAACCGCAACGTCATCAACAGCGCGTTGGGCCATGGCGGCAAAAACTGGATTGGCGGCAACTGCACCGTGAGCTTGATGCTCATGGGCTTGGGCGGCTTGTTCCAACACAACTTGGTGGAATGGGTCAGCGCCATGACGTACCAAGCAGCGTCGGGCGCGGGTGCGCAAAACATGCGCGAGTTGCTGAGCCAAATGGGCGCGCTGCACGCCGCCGTGAAAGACGACTTGGCCAACCCCTCCTCTGCCATCTTGGACATTGACCGCAAAGTGTCGGCCACCATGCGAAGCGCTGAATTCCCCACCCAAAACTTTCGCAACACCGCCTTGGCTGGTAGCTTGATCCCTTGGATCGACGTGCCTGTCGAACACGGCCAAAGTAAGGAAGAGTGGAAGGGCGGCGCTGAGTGCAACAAGATCTTGGGCCACCCAGCATTCCGCTCGGCGGGCTCGATCCCTATCGACGGCTTGTGCGTGCGCATTGGCGCGATGCGCTGTCACTCACAAGGCTTGACCATCAAGCTGAAAAAAGACGTGCCGATGGACGAGATCGAAAGCATCTTGGGCCAAGCGAACGACTGGGTCAAAGTAGTGCCCAACGATCGTGAGCTCAGCGAACGCCATCTCACACCCGCTGCCGTGACCGGAACCATGACCGTGCCAGTCGGTCGCTTACACAAAATGGCCATGGGCAACGACTATTTGGGCGCGTTCACCGTGGGTGACCAGCTCTTGTGGGGAGCGGCCGAGCCCTTGCGCCGAATGTTGCGCATCCTTCTAGAAGCTTGATAAAACAAAGTAATATCTCTGGCTATGACCCAAGCAACACGCAAAGCTTCAAGTTTGTTCCAGAGATCTGCTTTGTGGGCGGCCCTGTCACTGTCGGTTTTCGGCAGTGCGCAGGCGCTCACTTTGAGCCGTCCCGTTGTGCAAAGCAAGCAGGGCGAAGCTTTGCGGGCCGAAATCGACATCAATGAAATCACCCTCACTGAGCAAGTTGACTTTCAAGCGGACTTGGCTAGTCAAGAAATTTACAAAGCTGCCAAAATTGAAATGCCCGCGAACAACGGCATACCCATCGATTTTCAGGTGCAACTGTTGCGCAGAGACAACGGAAGGCCGTATCTCAAAATTACCAGTAAGCAATCAATCAATGGCAACGCCATCGACTTGCTCGTTGATTTGCGCTGGGCTACGGGACGCTTGCTGCGCGACTTCAATTTGTCCTTGGATGAAGCCAGCCCCAACAAAAAAATCAGCCCAACTATGCCAAGTCTGGTAGCGAATGTGCCGACTGCAAAACCATCCATTGCAAAGACTTCGGGTGATGGCGGTTCAGGCCCGATCACGATCAAACGAGGTGACACGGCGAGTGAATTGGCTTTGAGCAAAGCTCCCGACGGCGTTTCGCTCGATCAAATGCTGGTGGCCCTGTTGCGCAGCAACCCCGATGCATTTGTTGAGTCCAACGTCAACCGCATGAAAGAAGGCGCTTTGCTGACCTTGCCCACTGAGCAAGAAGCCAAAGCCATTTCACGCGACGAGGCACGACGCGAAATTCGAATTCAAGCCAAAGACTTTGAAGCCTACCGCGCCGAACTGGCCTCGCGCGCCCCGGGCGGCAACGTGCCCAAAGTGACCCGCGACAGTGCTGGCAAGCTCGACGCCAAAGTACTAAACAAAAACGCCAAGACCAACCAAGACAAACTGACCTTGGCCAAGCCGGGCAGCAAAGAAGCGGCGGTTGAGGACAACATTGCGCAGCAACGCGAGGCCCAAGACGTGGCCAGCCGCGCTGCCGAGCTCAGCCGCAACATTGCCGAACTCGGCAAGATTGCAGCAGCCACCGTGACCGGAGCTGCTGATGCTGCCTCTGATGCAGCGTCTGCTAGCGGCGTGTTGCCCGCAGGTGTACCTGCCAGTGCCGCAAAAGCCAACAGCGAATGGCTGAACGAACTGCGTGAAAACAGCCTGACACCTGTAGGTGCAGGCAGCTTGATTGCTGTGTTGGTGCTGCTGGGCCTATGGCGTCGCCGTGCTCTGAGTTCGCGTGAAGACGACATTCAAGGCCTGCCACCGCTCAACGTGAAGTTCAATTTGGATTTGCCCGATCACGATCGTCAAGAGCCGGTCGAACGCGCCTACATCCACGATGTGGCTACACACGCCAACGACACGCATGAGCATCCCCACGATCATGCGCACGACAAAGATGCTTTTGAGGAAGAACACTCCCACAGTGCCCCCCAATCCCCTCGCCCCACTATGGAAATGCCTGATATTTCCTTGGACTTGGACGATGTGGGTAGCCCCGGCCCCTACCAAGTGCGCATTGACTTGGCCGACGAGCTGTGGAACTTGGGCCAGCTGCACACCAGCCGCGCCTTGATGGAAGAAGTGGCCAACGAAGCCTCGGGCGCTGACAAAGAAAAAGCCCTCAAGTGGCTGGCTGAACGAGGCTAGGCTGCATGCGCATCGCGATGGGCTTGAGCTACAACGGCCAAGCCTACGAAGGCTGGCAGAGTCAGTCTTCAGGAAAAACGGTTCAGGACAAGCTCGAAAAAGCGCTGGCCAAGTTCACCCAAACCTCCATCTCGACCTTGTGTGCAGGCCGGACAGATGCTGGCGTGCATGGCCTCATGCAGGTCATTCACTTTGACACCGAGCTGGAGCGCACAGACCAATCGTGGCTGCGCGGGACCAACCGCTATTTGCCACTCGACATTGCCGTGCAATGGGCGCGCAAGGTCCCCCGCGAATTCCACTGCCGCAGCAGTGCCATTTCACGCCGCTATGCCTATGTGGTGCTGGAGTCCGCCGTGCGCCCCAGCGTTGAGGTGGGCCGCGTGGGGTGGGTGTACCGCCCGCTTGACTTGGATGCCATGCAACAAGCGGCGCAGTATTTGATGGGCGAGCACGACTTCACCTCATTCCGTGCCTCAAGCTGCCAAGCGCTCACGCCTGTCAAAAACATGACGCGCATCGACATCAGCCGCAAAAGTAGCCATGCAGGATCAGCCGTGTGGCGCTTTGAATTTGAAGCCAGTGCGTTTTTGCACCACATGATTCGCAACGTCATGGGTTGTTTGCTCAAGATTGGTGTAGGCGACCAACCGCCCGAATGGATGGCCAACGTGCTGGCCGCTCGCGACCGCGATGCCGCCGCTCCCACCTTCAGCCCCGATGGTTTGTATTTTTTAGGTCCCCGCTATGACGCACAGTGGAATTTGCCTGACCGCACCCCTGCGTATGATGGGTTGCCATGAATCGCACGCGTATCAAAATTTGTGGACTCACCCGTGAGCAAGACGTCGACGCAGCCGTGGCTTCAGGCGTGGACGCGATCGGATTTGTCATGTACGCCCCCAGCCCGCGGGCGGTGACGGTAGAACGCGCCGCCGAACTGTCCAAGCGCTTGCCCGCGTTCGTCACGCCCGTGCTGCTCTTTGTGAATGAAACGTCTGAAGCCATTGCCCACGCTTGTGTGCAAGTGCCGGGGGCGTGGTTGCAGTTTCATGGCGATGAAACACCTGACCACTGCCGCAAGATTGCCCGCACCTTGGGCCGCCGCTGGATGCGCGCTGCCCGCATCCCGCTAGAAACCCCTGCGGGCGAAGAACCTTTCGACCTCTTAAAATACGCTCAAGATTACTCAGACGCCCAAGCGGTGCTGCTCGACGCCCATGTCGACGGCTACGGCGGCAGCGGCAAAACATTCAATTGGTCACAGCTTCCTCCAAACGTCAACGCTCACCTCGTCTTGTCTGGTGGACTCAACGCTGCCAACGTGACCGATGGC
>CAJBHE010000121.1 GCA_903952885.1 uncultured Burkholderiales bacterium | reverse complement strand
TCTTTGTGCTTCAAACGCTTGTAATGGTTGTACACCGCCACCGCCAAGGTGCGTTTGGCCAGCTCTTGGCCAATCACGTAGTTGTCTAGGTTGGCTTTGATTTCCGAGGGCGTGGGCAGATCGCTGCCATTTTCTTTGGCGTCTTCTAGGCCAGGCAACTCGTCACGGATGATTTCATTACACAGGTCAATGCACTCGTCGCAAATGAAGACCGATGGGCCTGCGATGAGCTTTTTGACTTCGTGCTGGCTCTTACCGCAGAACGTGCAGTACAGCGTTTTTTCGCCAGAAGCGCTTTTTTTATCGGCCATGGATCGTTGCGTGTATGGGTGTGTTCTTTGTGTCTCTTAAGCGCGTTTGCTGATGACTTGATCAATCAAACCATACTCTTTGGACTCATCTGCACTCAGATAGTAATCGCGTTCGGTGTCGCGCTGAATTTTCTCCAGGGGCTGGCCTGTCCGCTCAGCCAAGATCTTGTTCAATTGCTCGCGCGTCTTCAAGATTTCACGGGCATGAATTTCGATCTCGGTGGCTTGGCCGCGAGTGCCGCCCAGAGGTTGGTGAATCATGACCTTGGAGTTGGGCAACGAGAAGCGTTTGCCCTTTTCGCCCGCAGCTAACAAAAACGCGCCCATGCTGGCAGCCATACCGATACACAGCGTAGACACATGGGGCTTGATGAAGTTCATGGTGTCGTACACCGACATGCCAGCGCTGACCGAACCACCAGGAGAGTTGATGTAGAGCGAAATGTCTTTATCGGGGTTCTCGCTCTCAAGGAACAACAACTGAGCCACCACCAAGTTGGCAGTTTGGTCATTGACTTCGCCCACTAAGAAAATCACGCGCTCTTTGAGCAAACGAGAATAGATGTCGTAAGACCGCTCTCCGCGGCCCGACTGCTCAATGACCATGGGGACCATGCCCAAAGCTTGTGTATCCAGTGCGCTCATGTTGTTTCCTTGTGCGTGAATCAGCCTTGCTGACCCATCAATTCGTCGAACGAAATAGCTTTGGCGTTGACCTTGGCTTTAGACAAGATGAAGTCAGTCACGTTATTTTCAATGACGATGGCTTCCACTTCGCCCAAACGGGTCATGTCACTGTAGTACCAACGCACGACGTCGGCTGGCTTCTCGTAGCTAGAGGCCAATTCTTCAATGTGTGCTTTGATTTGCTCAGCCGTGGCTTGCAAGTTGTTGGCGCGAACCAAGTCGGCCACCACCAAGCCCATGCGCACGCGCTTTTCAGCTTGTGGACGGAAGATCTCGTCTGGGATAGGTGCTTTGTCAGCGTCTTTGATGCCGCGCTGCTTGAGGTCAGCGCGAGCGCCTTCGATCATGCGGTCGAGTTCAGCTTGCACGCTGGCTTTAGGCAGGTCAAGCTCGGCCTTGGTCGCGACAGCGTCCAAAGCGGCCTGCTTATTACGACCCAACAAACGGAACTTAACTTCACGTTCTAAGTTTTTCTTGATGTCAGCACGCAAACCCGCCACGGTGGCTTCAGCCACACCCAAAGACTTGGCCAACTCGTCGGTCACTTCTGGCAAGTTGGCGGCTTCGACTTTCTTCAACGTCACCAAAAAGTCAGATTGCTTACCAGCCACGTCTTTGCCGTGGTAGTCGGCTGGGAAGCTGAGTGGGAAAGTTTTGCTTTCGCCTGACTTCATGCCGCGCACGGCATCCTCAAACTCTTTGAGCATCTGGCCTTCGCCAAGCAAATACTGAAAATCTTCAGCTTTACCGCCTTGGAAGGGTTCGCCATCAATCTTGCCTTCGAAGTCGATGGTCACGCGATCGCCGTCTTGAGCCGCACTGTCCAAACCACGCTGGGCGAAAGTACGACGTTGCTTGCGCAAGATATCGATGGTTTTGTCGATGGCAGCGTCTGTCACGTCGGCAGACACGGTTTCAACTTCCAACGCGGCCATATCGGCAAATGTCACTTCGGGGTATACCTCAAAGATGGCATCGAACTGCATTTGGCCCTCTGGAGCGCCTTCTTTTTCGGTGATGCTGGGTTGACCGGCTACACGCAATTTGGCCTCATTGGTGGCCACAGCAAAAGCTTCGCCCACTTTGTCGTTCATCACTTCGAACTGGGTGGAGTAACCGTAGCGTTGGGCCACGATGTTCATAGGCACTTTGCCTGGACGGAAACCATCAATCTTGACTTGTCGTGCCACGCGCTTCAAGCGCACATCCACTTCTTTGGTAATCACATCCACTGGCAAGCTCAAAGTAATCTTGCGTTCCAGTTTTTCCAAAGTCTCAACAGTCACAGCCATGTATTTCTCCTAATTTGGCATGGTCAGCAGCGGCCTTTGGGCCGCTTGCTATCAATCAAATGGTGCGCGGGGCGGGACTCGAACCCGCACATCCTTGCGGACGTCAGGACCTAAACCTGGTGCGTCTACCAATTTCGCCACCCGCGCGGGTATCTAAATAACAACGGGTGGCCTGTAAAGACCACCCGTTTGAAATCGGTCAGCTTGACATTTTAGACGGCTTTTCGACCTTAAACCACGCGGCATACATAGCTGGCAACGCAAGAAGCGTCAACACGGTAGCCACAATCAGACCGCCCATGATGGCGACCGCCATGGGGCCCCAAAACACGCTGCGTGTGAGCGGAATCATGGCCAGAACGGCAGCCGCTGCCGTGAGCACAATGGGACGCAAACGTCGCACGGCAGATTCCACAATAGCCTCCCAAGCGGGTATGCCATTGGCGCGGTCCTGTTCAATTTGGTCAATCAAGATGACCGAATTACGCTGAATCATGCCCATCAATGCAATCACTCCGAGCAAAGCCACAAAGCCGAATGGGCGATTGAGCACCAACAAAGCGCCGGCCACACCTGCCAAGCCCAACGGACCCGTGAGAAACACCAACAAAGCTCGACTAAAGCTGTGCAGCTGAAGCATGAGCAAGGTGAAGGTAATGAACAACATCACTGGCATGCCCGCAGAGATGGAGCTGGAGCCCTTGGAGCTTTCCTCCACAGCGCCTGCCACTTCGATACGGTAACTTTGCATGCCAGTCTCTTGCCATTTGGCCTCAAGCTGCTTCAATTCAGGTAAAAGCTGCTGCGTAACCGTAGCACCCTGCAAACCTTCGATGATGTCGCACTGCACCGTGATGGCGTATTCACGCCCCTCACGCCACATCACACCGGGCTCCCAAGACAGGACAGGCTTGACGATTTGCGTGAGCCCAATCATGCGACCCGATGATGTGGGCACATAAGCACTGGCCAAATCGCTGATGGCATCGCGCTCGTTCAAAGGTTGGCGCAACACGATGTCGATCAGTTTGTTGTCCTCCCGGAACTGTTCCACCGTCGATCCCACCAACAAGGTGCGCACGGCTTGAGCAATGGATTGACTGGTCACCCCCAAGCTGATCGCTTTGGCCTGGTCCACCTCAAGGCGTACCACTTTGATGGCTTCATTCCAATTGTCGTTCACACCACGCGTGTTGGTGCTGGAACGCATTTGCGCTTTCACCTCGTCGGCACGCAAGCGCAGCACTTCGGGGTTTGGCCCCACTACGCGAAACTGCACAGGATACGGCACGGGCGGCCCGTTGGGCAGAAGCTTCACACGGGCACGTGCTTCTGGAAACTCTTGCGCCAGCAAAGTAGGCAAGGCCAAACGCAAAGACTCGCGACGCTCCAAGCTCTCAGGTATCACAATGATTTGGGAGACATTGGTTTGTGGAAACACTTGGTCGAGTGGCAAGTAAAAACGTGGCACGCCTGAGCCAATCCAAGTGCTCACGCTTTGCACGCCCTGCTCTTTGAGCAAGCGCTGTTCCACCGCCTGAGCCACAGCTTCGTTGGCCTTGAAGGCTGTGCCTTCTGGGAACCACAAGTCCACCAAAATTTCGGGGCGGCTGGAGTCTGGGAAGAACTGTTGCTGCACGCGGCCCATGCCCACAATGCCCAACGCAAAAATGAAAATGGTGATGCCAATGGCTTTCCAGCGGTATTCCACACACCACGTCACTGCGGTGCGGAAGTGGCGATAGAAAGGGCCATCAAACAGCTCGTGGTCGCCGCCATGTTCACCCTGCGGCTTCACCTTTAAGAGCAACGTGCCCAAATAAGGCACGAAATACACCGAAACCCACCAACTCAGCACCAACGCAATCACCGTGACCGCAAAGATGGCATAGGTGTACTCGCCCACGGTCGACTTGGCCATGCCAATCGGCAAGAAGCCTGCAGCCGTGATGAGCGTGCCCGTCAGCATGGGCATGGCAGTGACTTCATAGGCAAAGGTGGCAGCACGAACGCGGTCGTAGCCCTCTTCCATTTTGCGCACCATCATCTCCACCGCAATGATGGCGTCGTCCACCAGCAGACCCAACGCGATGATGAGCGAGCCCAAGGAAATTTTATGAAGGCCGATGCCCCAGTAATCCATGGCCAAAAACGTCATGGCCAACACCAGCGGAATCGTGATAGCCACCACCCAGCCTGGGCGCATGTCCACATACCAACCATAGCGCCCACCTTTATGCAAACCCAAAGCCACAAAGCTGACCGCTAACACAATCAGCACGGCTTCAATCAGCACGCTCACAAATTCACCTACTGATTTTTGTACCGCCTTGGGTTGGTCTTGCACTTTGAGCAAGCTCACACCAACGGGTAATGTTTTCTCAATGCGCGTGGTTGCGACTTCCAAAGCTTTGCCCAGCGCAATGATGTCGCCGCCTTTGGCCATTGACACGCCCAGGGCAATGACCGGTTTACCTTGGTGATGCACCTTGACAGTGGCAGGATCAGCGTAGCCGCGCGTCACCGTGGCAATGTCGCCAAGCTTGGTCTGCTGACCCGAGCTGCCGCGAATCGGCATGCCACGCAGCTGCGCTTCTGATTCAAACTGACCGCCTATGCGCACTTGCAATACATCCAGTGGGGCTTGAACAGCACCGGCGTTTTCAACCGCGTTTTCTTGGCTGAGTTGTGCCAGCACCGTGCCCACATCCAAGCCCAATTGGGCCAAACGCTTTTGCGGAATTTCGATGAAGATTTTTTCATCCTGCACACCAAACTGCTCGACCTTGGCCACGTAAGGCACCCGCAGCAGCTGTTGACGCACGTCATCGGCAAACCTCTTCACCTCAGCAGGGTTAAAGCCTGGCGCATCGAGTGCATAGATCACCCCAAAAACATCGCCAAATTCATCGTTGAAAAACGGCCCCTGCACGCCAGGCGGCAAGGTGTAGCGGATATCGCCTATCTTCTTGCGCACTGAGTACCAAACATTGGGGACGTCGGCGGGCTTGGATGAGTCTTTGATTTGAAAAATAATTTGCGATTCACCCGGCTTGGAGTAGCTGCGAATCTTGTCGGCATAGGGCACTTCTTGCAAAGTGCGCTCCAACTTGTCAGTGACTTGCTCGGCCACCTGTTGCGCCGTGGCTCCAGGCCAATACGTGCGCACCACCATCGCTCGGAAGGTGAAAGGCGGGTCTTCGTCTTGACCCAGCTGAAAGTAGGCTGCCACACCCAGCACCATCAGCACCACCATCAAGTAGCGCGTCAACGCTGGATGATCCAGCGCCCATTTGGAAAGGTTGAATTTGCCGTCCATCTTCAACTCATTTCGCAGCGCCAAATACCGACACTTTTTGGCCTGCGTTCAACACATGCACGCCAGATAAAACCACTTGGTCGCCATTTTGTAGACCAGAAGTCACCACCGCGTCATTACCTTCTGCAGTGTTGACCTCAATGGCTTGGGCCTTGACCGTCATGGTGTTTGGGTCTAGCAGCCATACGGAGGTAGTGCCTGCTTCCAAGCGCAAAGCGCTGGTAGGAAGCTTGAGAGTTTTGGCAACATTTTTACCAAGGCCTAAACTGACTGTGACGGTAGAGCCCAACACAGGGGCAGCATCTTTGGGCAATGCGGCTTTGGCCACAAAGGTGCGCGTGACCGAGTCAGCACTGGCTGACACATCGCGCACAACGGCTTCTAACACTTGGCCATCCACCCACTGACGCACCTTCACTTTATCGCCGGTTTTCAACATGCCCAGTTTGTCTTCGGGTACGGAAAACACCACATCGCGTGGACCATCCAAGGCCAAACGAACCACGGGCTGGCCTGCGGCTACGACTTGGCCTGCACTGGCATCCACAGAGGTCACGATGCCCGCTCCGTCCGCCAACAAACGGGTATAACCCGATTGGTTACCCTGCACGGAACTTTGTGCTTGGGCTTGCTTCCATTGTGCTTGCGCTGAAATGTACGCCGACTCGCGGCGCTGTAACTCGGCGATGCTGATGAAGCCTTGCACATGTAAATCTTGGTAACGCTTGAAGTCTGCACCCGCCACATCGCGGTTGATCTGAGCAGCCACCAGTTGCGCCTCGGCCGCATCGGCGCTTGCGCGATAGTCTTGCGGGTCAACTTGAGCCAACAACTGGCCGGCTTTCACGCGCTGGCCAATTTCTGCGGGACGACTAAGCACTTTGCCCGCGACACGAAAGCCAAGATTGGACTCAATACGCGCACGCACCTCGCCTGAAAATTCTAAGTCTGTCGTGGCAGTCGATTCGCCAACGGTTAACACTTTGACTGCGCGAACAGGCTCAAGTGGTACCTGTCCCTTACCGCAAGCAGCTAATGTGAGGGCCATGAAAACCAAGATTGAAAGGCGTCGCGAGCGTAAATTTTGATACAACATAAAGTACTGACTTTATTAATGACTGATTGGTTATTAATGTAGCTGATCTCAATTCATCTTGCGTTGACAAGGGCGAGCGACAATTCAGCGCTTATGTCAAGCATCGAGCACTACGAAAATTTTCCCGTCGCATCTTGGCTATGCCCCAAACGTTTGCGCCCTGCTGTAGCGGCGCTGTACCACTTTGCCCGCACAGCCGATGATTTGGCCGACGAAGGCCACGACCCTGCGCACCACCGCCTCGAGGCTTTAGGTGAGTACCGCGCAGACCTTAACAACTGCCTGAATCACAGCGAAACACCCAGCATCCGCTGGCCAAACGTCTTTGGTCCGCTGCAAAGGACGGTTGAGCAACACCAATTACCTCCGCAACCCCTGTTGGATTTGCTCGATGCCTTTGAGCAAGACGTGGTGTACACCAGCGTGGGCCAAGGCTATCGCCACCGCTCCGAGTTGCTGGACTACTGCCGCCGCTCCGCCAACCCGGTGGGACGCTTGATGCTGCATTTGTATGGCGTGGTTGACGCACTGTCCCTCGCGCAAAGCGACGCCATTTGCACCGCCTTGCAACTCATCAATTTTTGGCAAGACAGATCCGAAGACTTGCGCAGGGGCCGCGACTATTTGCCACAGGGCCACACACTCGCGCAGGAACTGCGCTTTGCGCGCGAGCTGATGATGCAAGGCGCGCCCTTGCCTCGTCGCGTCAAAGGGAGAGCAGGCTGGGAGCTGCGTGCGGTGGTGCAAGGCGGCTTATGCATCTTGGACAAACTCGATGCCCGAACTGAAACCTTAGACAACAAGCAACTCGCTCGTCCGACGCTTAAAAAACCAGACCTCATTCGCATCGCTTGGCGCTGCTTACGCATGGGA
>CAJBHE010000120.1 GCA_903952885.1 uncultured Burkholderiales bacterium | reverse complement strand
GTGGCACCACTGATGCTGATGGCAGCATCGGTGACCACAGGGGCGATGGTGTCCACCATGTGCGTGACTTGATCACCCAGTGCACCACTGGTGATCTTGGCGGCGACGCTGCCATTCAGGATGGTGCCACCATTGAGGCCAATGGCATTGGCGGCATAGCTGATGCCGTTGGCATCAAGTTCACCGGCCACAACGGTGTGTTTGAATTTGAGAACAGTGGATGTGCTGTTGACCGTGTCGAGCGCTGCTGTCACGTTAGTCGCGCCAACGATGAACGTGAACACAGGTGCGCCGGCGTGTGTGACTGCGCTCTTCATGGTCACGTCAAATTCAATGACGTCTCCCACGGCATAAGTATTGCCATGCCCAACGGCGGGAGTGCTGGCGATGGCAATGCTGGCGATGTCAGAGAGGCCGGGGGAGCCGCCGACAACTATGTCTGAAGCCACAATTTGGCGGTATGTAAATGTGTTTTGGTCTTGCAAACTGGTGCCGTTGACTTGGGCTAAATCAGACTGCAAAACAACGTGTCCGTCGGCAAAGTACACTGTATCTGCATCGCCGACGGATGCAAACTTCACGACTTCAACTTGGCCTGCAGTTAGTCCTGTTGTGCGTGTCAAGGTGTAGTTACCGTTCGCGTCGACCACTTGGCTGTAGTCAGCAAAATTACCCGTTAAATACAAACTGTCGTTGCCACCGCTGCTCATCAAGCTGATGGCGTCCACATTAGTGCCCGCTTTCACGTACAACCGGTCAGAGCCACTGCCACCAATCGTTTTGAGGCTGTCACCCACCAAAGCCACTTGTGGAATATCCACCCCAGTGGGATCAAAAATATAGACCTTGGTCGGCGCCGTGCTTTGACCCACATAAGCAGATGCAGGATTGGTGGGGGCTCCACCCGCAAGCATGTCGGCTGCCGTGATTTGACGGTATGTGAATGAATTTTGATCTTGCAAGCTTGTACCAGAGGCTTGAGTCAAATCTGCTTGGACAACCAAGTGCTTGTCAGCAAAATACACCGTGTCGGCATCGCCCACCGAGGCGAACTTGACTACCTCGGTTTGCCCGACGGCCAAGCCTACAGTGCGCGTGAAAGTGTAGTTGCCGTTGGCATCAACAGCTTGGCTGTAATCTGCAAAGTTGCCAGTCAAGTACAAACTGTCGTTACCACCGCTGCTCATCAAACTGATCGCATTGGCACTGGTACCCGCCCCCACAAACAGGCCGTCGCCGCCTGAACCGCCAATGGCACCGACTTCTTTGTTGGATTCATTAAAGCCAATGGCATTGTTAGATGACCAATCAATGTAGGTGCCACCGGTACTGAATACGAAATACTTTGCTGCGAGTGCCATGCTTAGTTCCTGAAGTGTTTTAAATGCGGGCTTGTGTGTGGAGAGAAAGAAGGTTTGTTGGACTGATCAAACAAACCTTCTTTGGACTGCGTGTTCAGCCAAAAATGACGGCGTTGTAGCCCATCTTGGTAGAACCCTCGAACTGGGTGTCTTGTGTACCCATACTGCTCAAGAGTGCAGCTGGTGAATTCGTCAAATCGAAGGTGAGGTATGGCGTGCCTGCAAGCCCGTTGGTGCCTGTGGAAGCCCCGCTCATGAGACGAGTGATACCGTTTTGCCAAGTCGACGATGTACTGGCCAACCCGTCGGTGGTTGCCAGCGACATGAGGCCATGGTTGTCCATGTAAATGATGTCATCTTTGGTGAAAACGCCATTTTCAAAACCAAAATTGGCGACCGTGATGTTC
>CAJBHE010000119.1 GCA_903952885.1 uncultured Burkholderiales bacterium | reverse complement strand
TACGAGCGGTTGGAGTTTTTGGGCGACTCGGTGCTCAACTTGGCTGTGGCCAACATGCTTTACAAGCAGCTCGGCACTTTGCCTGAGGGCGACCTGTCGCGTGTGCGTGCCAACTTGGTCAAGCAAGACACACTGCACCACTTAGCCGTCGAGCTTGGGCTCTCGGGCATCTTGCGTTTGGGCGAGGGTGAGATGAACTCTGGCGGCCAAAAGCGCCCCTCCATCTTGGCTGATGCCCTAGAGGCTGTGTTGGGTGCGGTGTACCTCGACGCAGGTTACGTTGCCGCGGACGCTTTGGTGCAACGCATTTTTGCCAAGGTTGAAATCAACCCTGACATGCAAGCCGTGGGCAAAGACGCCAAAACCGAATTGCAAGAATGGCTGCAAGCACGCAAGTTCAAGCTGCCCATCTACCGTGTGGTTGGCACTTTGGGTGCGGCGCACAAACAAACCTTTGATGTGGAATGTGAAGTTCCAGAACTAGCCCGCTGCGAGCGTGGCATTGGCGGCTCGCGCCGCGCAGGAGAGCAAGCCGCCGCAGCAGCCATGCTTCAAGTGATTCAAGACAACGGGCTCAAATAATGGCAGCGACTCCTAACAGCGAACAATCCCTCCAAGACATTGATGCCATGCTGGCCGCCAGCAAAGGCAACCGTGTCGTGGCCAGCCAAGCGGCGGTGGCTCCGGCTGACCAACGCTGCGGCCTGATTGCCATCGTGGGCAAGCCCAATGTGGGCAAGTCGACTTTGCTCAATGCTTTGGTGGGTCAAAAAATCAGCATCACTTCACGCAAGGCACAAACCACGCGCCACCGCATCACGGGCATGCACACCGAAGGCACATCGCAGTTTGTGTTTGTGGACACGCCTGGTTTTCAAACCATCCACGGCAATGCACTGAACAAGTCGCTCAATAAAACCGTGCAAGGCGCTGTGGGCGATGTGGACTTGGTGGTGTTGGTGGTCGAGGCTGGCAGCTTCACACCCGCCGACGAGCGCGTGCTGTCGTTGTTAGCCAAAGGTATTCCCACGCTGTTGGTGGCCAACAAACTCGACACCATGAAAAACCGTGCCGACATCATGCTGTGGCTGCAAGCCATGCAAGACCGTCACCCCTTTGCCGAAATCGTGCCCATGTCGGCCAAGAACGACAAAGACGTGCAGCGCCTGTTGGGCATTTGCGAAAAGTACCTGCCCGAGCAAGCGTGGATGTACGCCGCCGACGAACTGACCGACCGCAGCGAAAAATTCATGGCTGCCGAAATGGTGCGCGAGAAACTGTTCCGCTTGACCGGTGACGAACTGCCCTACACCTCGACCGTCATCATCGACAAGTTCGAGGAAGAAAAGGGCAAGACCAAAGGCATCAAACGCTTGGTGCGGATTGCCGCCACCATCGTGGTGGAGCGCGATGGCCACAAAGCCATGGTGATTGGCGACAAGGGCGAACGTTTGAAGCGCATGGGCATGGAAGCCCGCACCGAGTTGGAAAAACTCTACGACGCCAAGGTGTTCTTAGAGCTGTGGGTCAAAGTGCGTTCGGGTTGGGCCGACGATGCAGCGCGGGTGCGTAGCTTTGGCTACGAGTAAGTCCAGCACCATCACGATGTCGCGGGGCATTCCCCGCATTCAGGACGAGCCCGCGTTCGTGGTGCACCGCTACGACTGGAGCGAGTCCAGTCTGATTTTGGAAACCTTCACCCGCCACTTTGGCCGGGTGGCTTTGGTGGCCAAAGGCGCTAAAAAACCCAGCTCCAACTTTCGCCCGGTGCTGCTGCCCTTGCAGCCGCTGAACGTCAGCTATTCTGGCGATGCCGAAATTCGCACCTTGAAGGGCGCTGAATGGGTGGGCGGCCACATCATGCCCACGGGCGAGGCGCTACTGTCGGGCTACTACGTCAACGAGTTGTTGCTTCGCCTGCTGGCGCGTGACGACCCGCACCCCAGTTTGTTTGACCTGTACCGCCAAGTGGTGCAGGTACTGGCCTCGGGCCATGAGGGCACGATTGCCCCCGCATTGCGCGCCTTTGAGCTGCTGCTGTTGCGCGACATTGGCTTCTTGCCTGAGCTCAACGCCCAAACCCTGACCCTGAGCCCTTTGCTGCCTGATGCCTTGTATGTGCTGGTGGCTGAGGGCGGCCTGCGAACCCACAACGCGCAAGACCGCACAGGCCTAGCCGGCAGCGTGTGGCTGCAGCTGCACGAGAGCCTGTCGACAGACGCCCCATTCACCGCCACGCTGCGTTTGTGCGCCGAGATGCCACCCGAGCAACGCAACGCCTTGCAGGGCCAGCTACGGGCCTTGCTGCACTACCATTGCGGGGTCAAAACACTGCGCACGCGGCAGATGATGATTGACCTGCAATCCCTTTGATTTACGCAATGTCCAAACACACCAAAACAGCCCTGTCGGTCAACCTTAACAAAGTGGCTTTGGTGCGCAACACGCGCCATTTGGGTATTCCCAGCGTCACACGCGCGGCCACGCTGTGCCTAGAGGCGGGCGCTGCGGGCATCACCGTGCACCCACGGCCCGACGAGCGCCACATCCGCGCTGGCGATGTGCACGACTTGGCTGCCTTGCTCAAAGCGTGGCCGGACCGCGAGTTCAACATCGAAGGCAACCCGTTTCACAACCTGATGGACTTTGTGCGCCAAGTGCGTCCCCATCAAGTGACCTTTGTGCCCGACAGCGAAGGCCAGTTCACCAGCGACCACGGCTGGACGTTTCCACAAGACGCTGAGCGCTTGAAGCCCCTCATTGACGAAGCTAAAGCTTTGGGTGCGCGCGTGAGCCTATTTATGGACCCGATCCCCGAAGCGATGGCTGCGGCCAAAGCTGTGGGCGCTGACCGCGTCGAGCTGTACACCGAGACCTATGCCTCGGCCTATGGCACACCGAATCAAACCGAAGTATTGTCTGCATTCAAAGCCACAGCAGAAGCAGCTCTCAGAGCTGGTCTTGGCATCAACGCAGGCCATGACCTGAACCGCGACAACCTGCACACCTTCCTCAGCACCGTGCCTGGCGTGCAAGAAGTGTCGATTGGCCACGCCCTGATTGCCGATGCGCTAGAGATGGGCTACGCAGAAACGGTTCGCGCTTACAACGCGTGCATGCCTGCATGATTTACGGCATCGGCACTGACATTTGCGACATTCGCCGTATCCGTGCGTCTTTAGAAAAGCACGGCGAACGCTTTGCGCACAAAGTGCTGAGCGACAACGAGATGAACACTTATCGTGCCCGCAGCGCGCGTTGGCCCGAGCGCGGTGTGCGTTATGTGGCCACGCGCTTCTCGGCCAAAGAAGCCTTCAGCAAAGCCATCGGGTTGGGCATGCGCATGCCCATGACCTGGCGCTTGTGCGAAGTGGCCAAGCTGCCCAGCGGACAGCCCACCCTCGTGCTGCACGGCGTGCTCAAAGAATGGTTTGAAGCCAAAGGCCTGAGCGCCCACGTCAGCGTGAGCGACGAGTCCGACTACGCCACCAGCTACGTGGTGGTTGAAACACATACTGCCTAAGAGCATTCGATTTATGTCACACCACGCCCCACTGATTCTTGACATCGCAGGCACGCAGCTCAGCGCAGCGGACCGCCAGCGTTTGCAGCACCCGCTTACTGGCGGCGTCATTTTGTTTGGCCGCAATTGGGCCAACCGCCAGCAGCTCACCCAGCTGTGCTCCGACATCAAGGCTGTGCGCGAAGACTTGCTGATTTGCGTAGACCACGAAGGCGGGCGCGTGCAGCGTTTTCGCCAAGACGGCTTCACCCACATCCCCCCCATGCGCGCTTTGGGCGAGCTGTGGATGAAAGACAAAAAGAAACAGCCCGGCAGCGGCGCGATGGCCGCCATGGACGCCGCTACTGCTTGCGGCTATGTGCTGGCCAGCGAACTGCGCGCCTGCGGTGTGGACTTCAGCTTCACCCCCGTGCTCGATCTCGACCACGGCGAGAGCGGCGTGATTGGCGACCGTTCCTTCCACCGCGACCCACGCGTGGCCACCACCTTGGCCAAGAGCGTCATGCACGGCTTGTTGCTGGCTGGCATGGCTAACTGCGGCAAACACTTTCCAGGCCACGGCTTTGTGAAAGCCGATTCACATGTGGACATCCCTGTCGACAAACGCAGCCTCAAAGCCATCCTGGGCGACTGCGCTTTGCCTTACCAATGGCTCACCACCTCGCTCACCAGCGTGATGCCTGCCCACGTCATTTACCCCAAGGTCGATGCCTTGCCAGCAGGCTTCTCGCCGCGCTGGTTGCAATACATCTTGCGCGGCCAACTGAATTTCAATGGCGCGATCTTCAGCGACGATTTGTCGATGGAAGGCGCACGCCGCATCGAAGGCCGCGCGGTCAGCTTTGCTGAAGCAGCGGTGGCTGCACTGAACGCAGGTTGCGACCTGGTGCTCTTGTGCAACCAAAGCATCGGCGATGGCCATGCGGTGGACGAGATGCTGGAAGGCTTGACCGAACGCCTGGTGAAAAACCAATGGCACGCCAATGACGCCAGCGAACAACGCCGCCTTGCACTGCTGCCCACCACTTCGCCGCTAGCTTGGGACGCGCTGATGACTCACCCCGCATACTTGCGGGCATTGGACTTGTTGCCTTAACCCGCACACTCGTTCACCACCACCCACGAAAGCTCTCATGGCAACGCCTAATTACAACTACGAAAAACGCCAACGCGAGTTAGCCAAGAAGAAGAAAAAAGAAGACAAGCTGCGCGAGCGCGATGCCCGCAAAACTTCGCCCGATGGTGAGTTTGGTGAAAATCCACCTATGGATCCCGAACTGGCGTCTAGTCCTGATGGCGATTTGCCTAAAGCGGGTGTCGACAAAATTTAATCAAAGGTTTTTCCCATGGCAATCCCTTGGCTCTCCGCACTCAAAGTCATCCCCTGGGGTGATGTCATTTCTCACGCACCCACCGTGCTTGAAAAAGCCCGCGATCTGATATCTCGCAAGCCTGCGGATGCAGCATCCTCGTCGATGGCCACGCCCAACGAGCACGACGACGTAACGAGTTTGGGCGAGCTGAAAAACCGATTGCTTGCTGCCAATGTGCACATTGACGAGCTGCAACAACGCCAAACCCAACTCACGCAAACCGTGAGCGAGTTAGCCGAGCAAAACGCAGCTTTGGTGTCGGCGGTGAGTGGCTTGCGTCAAACCCTTCGCCTAGTGGTCCTTGGATTGGCGCTGGCTTTTTTGGGTCTGGGCGCTGTGGCTTACACCCAGTTGTCTTAAGCTTCGCGGCGCAAAGCAGGAAACAAAATCACATCCCGAATGCTGGGGCTGTCGGTCAGCAACATCATCAAGCGGTCAATGCCAATGCCGCAGCCGCCAGTGGGGGGCATGCCATATTCGAGGGCGCGCACAAAGTCGTGGTCGTAGAACATGGCTTCGTCGTCGCCGCTATCTTTGGCGGCCACTTGGGCGTGAAAGCGGGCGGCTTGGGTCTCAGCGTCGTTCAACTCGCTGAAACCATTGCCAAACTCGCGTCCGGTGATGTAGAGCTCAAAGCGTTCGGTCACATCGGGCTTGGTGTCGCTGGCGCGGGCCAAGGGTGAAATTTCCACAGGGTGCTCGCAGATGAAGGTGGGCTGCCACAGCTTGTCTTCCACCGTCTCTTCAAAGTACATCACTTGCAGACCAGCCAAGCTGCGTGTGCTGAGCTTGTCTTTCTCTTCTTTGAAACCGAGTTTTTGCAAGGCGTTGATCAGCCACGTGGTGTTGTCCACGTTGTCGCCCGCTTCGGTGTGCTTCAAGATAGCTTCACGAATCGTGAGGCGCTCAAACGGTTGGCTCAGGTCCACGGCCTTGCCGCCGTAGGTCAGCAACAATGTGCCAGCGGCCTTCATGGCGGCGTCGCGCACCAGCTCTTCGGTGAAGTGCATCAGGTCTTGGTAGTTCCAATACGCGGCGTAGAACTCCATCATGGTGAACTCGGGGTTGTGACGCACCGAGATACCTTCGTTACGGAAGTTGCGGTTGATCTCAAACACGCGCTCAAAACCACCCACGATCAAGCGCTTCAAGTACAGCTCTGGCGCAATACGCAAGAACATTTCTTGGTCCAGCGCGTTGTGGTGCGTGGTGAAAGGCTTAGCATTTGCGCCGCCGGGAATGGGGTGCAGCATGGGCGTTTCAACTTCAAGAAAGTTGTGTTGCACCATGAAGTCGCGAATACCGCTGACCGCTCGGCTGCGCGCCACAAAGCGCTTGCGGGCGGTTTCGTCGGTCATCAAATCGACGTAGCGTTGGCGGTACTTGATCTCTTGGTCAGCCACGCCGTGGAACTTGTCGGGCATGGGACGCAGGCTCTTGGTGAGCATGCGGATGCTGGTGGCGTGGATCGACAACTCGCCCATTCGGGTTTTAAACAACTTGCCTTCACACGCCACGATGTCGCCTAAGTCCCAGTGTTTGAAGTCGGCATACAGGTCTTCGTTGATGTCATCACGGGTCACGTAAATCTGAATACGGCCTGTGCTGTCTTGCAGCGTGGCAAAGCTGGCCTTGCCCATCACGCGCTTGAGCATCATGCGGCCCGCCACTTTGGTGAACTGGCCTTCTTCGGTCAACACCTCGGCGGTCTTGTCGCCATGCAGCTCGTGCAAAGTGGCGGCGTGGTGCGCGGGTTTGAAATCGTTGGGAAATGCCACGCCTTGGCCCGCAGCTTGACGCTCGCGCATGACCTTGAGCTTCTCGCGGCGCTCGGCCATGAGTTGGTTTTCGTCGACGGGAGCGGCTTCTGGCGTGGCGGGGGTGTTGTTGTTGGACATCTAAGGAGGCAGGAGAAAGGGAGGGGCTGCTTTCAAAAGGAAGCGCAGCAAATGATTGAGTGGAAAAGCAGCAGCGTTAAGCCACCGCATCCGCAGGCTGGCGCTGCAACATGGCCAGCGTGCTGGCAATGGTTTTGCGCAGTTCGCGGCGGTCGCAAATCATGTCGACCGCACCTTTTTC
>CAJBHE010000118.1 GCA_903952885.1 uncultured Burkholderiales bacterium | reverse complement strand
GTGCCATGGGTAAAAAGAAGCCCGAAGAAATGGCGGAGCACCGCGAGATCTTCCGCGCGGGCGCTGCCAAGAACAACATCAGCCAAGACAAAGCGGACGAAATCTTTGACTTGATGGAGAAGTTCGCGGGCTACGGCTTTAACAAGTCGCACGCGGCTGCTTACTCGCTGTTGGCGTATCACACCGGCTGGTTGAAGGTGCATTACACGGCCGAGTTCTTCTGCGCCAACATGACTGTGGAGATGGACAACACCGACAAGCTCAAGGTGTTGTTTGAAGACGCGCAAAAGATGGGCCTGACGTTTGAAGCGCCCGATGTAAATCGAGGTTTTTACCGCTTCGAACCCATCTCAGACAAAGTCATTCGCTATGGTTTAGGTGCGATCAAAGGCTCAGGCCAACAAGCGATTGAAGCTGTTGTGGCCGCACGCGAAGAGGGCGGCCCGTTCACCAGCTTGTTTGATTTTTGCCGCCGCGTCGATCGCAGCCGTTTGAACAAACGCACGGTCGAAGCACTGGTCAAAGCCGGTGCGTTTGATAATTTGCACTTGAATCGCGCCGAGCTCTTGGCCAGCGTCGACCGCGCGTTTGACTTTGCCTCCGCAAGCGAAGCCAACGCCAACCAAGGCGGCTTGTTTGACATGATGGGCGACGACACCCACGGATCGAGCACGCAAGAGCCTGAGTATGTGGCGATGCTGCCTTGGGGTGTGAAAGAACGCCTCATGCATGAAAAAGTGGCCTTGGGCTTTTATTTGTCTGGACACTTGTTTGACGAAGTCGAGCGTGAGGTGCGACGCTTTGTAAGAACCCGCATTGAAGACCTGATGGATTCTCGCGAGCCGCAATTGCTGTCGGGCATCGTGAGCGACATGCGCGTGATCAACGGCCAACGTGGCAAGCTAGCTATTTTCAAGCTCGACGACAAATCGGCGGTGATTGAAGCCACGGCGGACGAAGCCACCATCAACATTTACCGCAACACCCTGAAGGATGACGAGTTCGTGGTCATCATGGGCAAGGCGCAGCCCGATCGTTTTTCCGGCGGTTTGCGCTTGTCCATTCAACAAGTCTGGAGCCTCGAGCAAGCGCGTTGCCGCTTTGGCAAATACCTGAGCGTCACGGTCAATGGCACGTCGCCCGACATTGCGCGCCTGCTGCGCGATCACCCCGCTAAAGTAGAGCAAACTGAGCAAGGCGAACTTGTGCGCGGCATGGGCGTACGATTGAAACTGCTGCGCGCCGGTGCGACCGCCGATGTGCAGTTGGGCGACAGTGTTAAATTTTTCCCCAGCGATGTGGCCTTGGCCAGCTGGATGGCCCAGGCCCATGAGGGGCAATCTCAAATTATTTATGAATAAACACCTGCTGTGGACAATTCCGACACTCATGACGCTGACGCGCATCGTCGCTATCCCTTTGATCATTGGCTTGTATTACTTACCGATCGATATGGCGCAGCGCAATCTTTGGGCCACCGTGATGTTTGTGGTGTTTGCGTTGACCGATTGGCTGGATGGTTACCTGGCCCGAAAGCTCAACCAAACTTCTGCATTTGGTGCTTTTTTAGACCCAGTGGCAGACAAGTTTTTGGTGTGTGCTTCTTTGCTGATCTTGGTGCATTTGCAGCGTGCCGATGTGTTGGTGGCGCTGATCATCATCGGTCGCGAAATTGCCATCTCCGCTTTGCGCGAATGGATGGCTCAAATTGGCTCTTCGCGCAGTGTGGCCGTTCACATGTTGGGCAAACTCAAGACCACCATGCAGATGGTGGCTATTCCGTTTTTGTTGTTTGACGGTCAGTTGTTTGGGCTGATTGACACAGCCCTATGGGGCACGGTGTTGATTTGGATTGCGGGCGTATTGACCGTGTGGTCGATGGTGTACTACCTGCAAAAGGCATGGCCTGACATCGTGGATCACGCCAAGTAATGTCCGAACAACAAAACCAAGCATGGTTGCGTGCACTGCCTTGGATATTTGTGTTGATTTGGAGCACTGGCTTCATCGTGGCGCGCTACGGGATGCCCAATTCGCCGCCGTTTACCTTCTTGTTGTGGCGCTACGTTTTTTCTATTGTGTGTTTTGTGTTGTGGGTCAAGTGGGCGCGTGTGCCTTGGCCGCAGGGCGGGGCGCAGTGGTGGCATTTGGCCGTCACCGGTGTGTTGATGCACGCTGGCTATTTGGGCGGTGTGTGGGCCGCCGTCAAAGTGGGCATGGGCGCTGGCCTCACGGCTTTGATTGTAGGTTTGCAGCCTGTCCTCACGGCCATTTGGTTGTCGGCGCGAGGTGGCCATGTGTCGCATCGGCAGTGGCAAGGGCTAGCTTTGGGCTTTGTGGGCTTGGCCATGGTGGTGTCTCGCAAACTCGAAGGTGGCATTGAAGTCACGCCGTGGAGCATAACCATGATCACCATGGCTTTGGTGTCTATCACCACGGGCACGCTGTATCAAAAACGTTTTGTGCAATCTTGCGATGTGCGCAGTGCCAACGCCGTGCAGTTGATGGCCGCCTATGTGGTGACCTTGCCCTTGGCGCTCATAGAGGCAGAACCAGCCCTTTGGAATGCTGAGATGACCTGGGCCATGGTGTGGGCCGTGTTGGTGCTCACGCTGGGGGGCAGCTCATTGTTTTATATCCTCATTCAACGCGGTGCGCCGGCTGCGGTGACCAGCTTGTTCTATTTGGTACCTCCCACAACGGCGGTGATGGCCTGGATTTTGTTCAGCGAGCCCATCACCTTGGTGACATTGGCAGGCATTGCGGTGACTGCAGCTGGTGTGAGTTTGGTGGTGCGACCACCTAGAATTGCGGCTTAATTTTTCGAATGTTTGTTAAAGGTTGAAGATGAGTCAAAAACGCATTGCAGTGATCGCCGGAGATGGCATTGGCAAAGAAGTCATGCCCGAAGGCATTCGCGTCATGGACGCAGCGGCACGCAAGTTTGGCATTGACTTGAAGTTTGACCACTTCGACTTCTCCAGCTGGGACTACTACGAGAAGCACGGCAAGATGTTGCCCGACGACTGGAAAGACCAAATCGGCGGCCACGATGCCATTTACTTTGGTGCCGTGGGTTGGCCAGACAAAATTGCAGATCATGTGTCGTTGTGGGGCTCGCTCTTGATGTTTCGTCGTGAGTTTGACCAGTACATCAACCTACGTCCCGCACGTTTGATGCCAGGCATCATCGCGCCTGTGGTGCGTCGCGATGGCACGCCACGCCAGCCCGGCGAGATTGACATGTACATCGTGCGTGAAAACACCGAAGGCGAGTACTCCAGCATTGGTGGCCGCATGTACCCTGGTACTGAGCGCGAAATCGTAATGCAAGAAACCGTGATGTCGCGCATCGGTGTGGACCGCGTGTTGAAGTTTGCGTTTGAGTTGGCCCAAACCCGTCCTAAAAAGCATCTGACCAGCGCCACCAAATCTAACGGCATTGCCATCACCATGCCCTATTGGGATGAACGTGTGGTTGAAATGGCCAAGAACTATCCTGGTATCAACGTGGACAAGTTTCACATCGACATCCTGACCGCCCACTTTGTGCAGCGCCCTGACTTCTTTGATGTGGTGGTGGCCAGCAATTTTTTTGGCGACATCTTGAGCGACTTGGGTCCGGCCTGTACAGGCACGATTGGCATTGCACCCAGCGCCAACTTGAACCCCGATCGCAAGTTCCCTTCATTGTTTGAACCCGTGCATGGCTCAGCACCAGACATTGCTGGCAAAGGCATTGCCAACCCCATTGGCCAAATTTGGTGTGGTGCGATGATGTTGGAGTTCTTAGGTCATAAGGATGCACACGACGCTGTCATGGCGGCGATTGAGAAAGTGCTTGATCCCAAGAGTGGTGCACCGAAGACGCCAGACATTGGTGGTAACGCTAGTACGTCCGATTTAGGACGTGCAATTGCTGAAGCCTTGTAATTTTTAGCTTCAAAAAACGACTAGAATTATTTCTATGCCGCGTTGTGTTTGGTTCTGAATCTAGAACATATAGCACTTAGATGTCATCATCCGCGGTATCTAACTCCTACTAACATCACATCTCATTGAGAGGGGATTTTTGTGAATAAGACAGAACTGATTGAGCACATTGCCAAGCACGCAGATATTTCTAAAGCTGCTGCCACTCGCGCACTCGAGTCCACCATCGGCGCAGTGAAAACCACCTTGAAAAAAGGCGGTACGGTTTCTTTGGTTGGTTTCGGTACTTTTGCAGTGGGCAAGCGTGCCGCTCGCACTGGCCGCAACCCACGCACCGGCGAAGCGATCAAAATCAAAGCAGCCAAGGTGCCTAAGTTCCGTCCAGGCAAAGGCCTGAAAGACGCCTTGAACTAATTAACGGTTTCGGTTGGGTGCTTAGCTCAGTTGGCAGAGCGGCTGCCTTACACGCAGTAGGTCGGCGGTTCGACCCCGTCAGCACCCACCATCCATTAAAAAGGCGAACTTTAAGGTTCGCCTTTTTTCTTGGCTTCTCTCACTTCACGATGAGCTCACCACATGTTTGATTTTGTTCGCAAGCACACACGGATCATGCAATTTTTGCTGTTCCTGTTGATCTTTCCGTCATTTGTCTTGTTTGGCCTGGAGGGTTACAACCGTTTTCGTGAAGGCGGTGCTGCCGTGGCCACTGTCAACGGTCAAGACATCACCCAAGGTGAATGGGATGCAGCGCATCGAAGCCAAGTTGAGCGGATGCGCAGCAGCATGCCTAATGTGGACGTGAAGTTGTTTGACACGCCTGAAGCCAAATACAGCACGCTAGAGCGTTTGGTGCGTGACCGCTTGTTGCAAGTGGCGGCCAGCCAATTGCGCTTGGGTGCAAGCGATAGCCGCTTAGCTGCTGAGCTACAACAAAACCCGACCATCGCTGCTTTGCGTCGTGCCGATGGCACTTTGGATATAGAGCGTTATCGCCAACTGCTGGCCACACAGGGCATGTCGCCTGAGTCGTTTGAAGCTCAAGTGCGTGCTGACTTGGCTGCACGCCAAGTCATGTCAGGCGTAGGTGTGACCAGCTTCAGCTCAAGTACTTTGGCGGATGTGACCTTGAATGCTTTTTATGAGCAACGCCAGGTGCAAGTGGCACGCTTTGCGCCGGCTGACTTTGTGGGCCAAATCAACCCAACAGAGGCTGAGCTTGAGGCTTATTACAAGGCCAACGCCGACAAGTTTCAGTCGGCTGAACGTGCGGATATTGAATACGTGGTGTTGAACTTGGCCGCTGTGCAAAAAGACATCGTGGTGCCAGAGGCTGACCTCAAAAATTACTTTGAGCAAAACGCGGCCCGCTTGGCGGGCTTGGAAGAGCGTCGTGCCAGCCACATTTTGATCAACGCCGACAAAGCGGCTCCCGCCGCTGAGCGTGATGCGGCGCGCGCCAAGGCCCAGGCTTTGTTGGCTGAGCTGCAAAAGTCACCCGCGCAGTTTGCAGAGCTGGCACGTAAAAATTCTCAAGACTCAGGCTCTGCCGCCAAAGGCGGCGACCTCGATTTCTTTAGCCGTGGTGCCATGGTCAAGTCGTTTGAAGACGCTGCCTTTGCCTTGAAAAAAGGCGAGACCAGCGGTGTGGTGGAAACCGAGTTTGGTTTTCACATCATTCGGCTGACCGACATCAAACAGCCCGAGCAAAAAAGCTTTGAATCGCAACGCGCCAAGCTCGAGCTTGAGGTGCGCGCCCAACTCGCCCAACGCAAATTTGCTGAAGCGGCTGAGCAGTTCACCAACTTGGTGTACGAGCAATCTGACACCTTGAAACCCGCGGCCGAGCGTCTGAAGTTGGATGTTCAACTCGCCAGCAACTTGGGCCGTGAGCCTGTGGCCGGCAACACAGCTGTGAACAACCCTAAGCTTTTGGCTGCTGTGTTCTCGCAAGATTCGATTGAGAAAAAACGCAACACCGAAGCGGTGGAGTTAGCCCCCAACGTGTTGGCTGCGGCCCGCATCATCAGCTACAGCCCCGCACGCACCTTGCCTTTGGACGACGTCAAAGCCCGCGTGCGTGAGCAAGTGTTGGCTCAACAAGCCAATGAGCGCGCTCGCGCAGAGGGCGCAGCCAAGTTGGCGGAGTGGAAGATCAGCCCAGATGCAGCCAAGCTCTCGGCCGCGATTGTGGTGTCGCGCGAGGCAAAGCAGGCTCAGCCCAGCGTCTTGGTGGAAGCCGCCTTGCGAGCCAGTTCACAAACCTTGCCTGCATGGGTGGGTGTGGACTTAGGCGTAAGTGGCTATGCCGTGGTCAAGGTAGAAAAAGTATTGCCCCGAGATACGACCAACGCGGCTGGTGTGGCACGTGAGCGTGACCAATATGCTCAGTGGTGGGCATCGGCCGAAGGCTTGGCGTATTACAAGCTGCTCAAAGAAAAGTTCAAGGCAGAAATTAAGATAGCTAGGTTATAATTTTTCTATACGGTGGCTGTAGCTCAGTTGGTAGAGTCCAGGATTGTGATTCCTGTTGTCGTGGGTTCGAGCCCCATCAGCCACCCCAGTATTCTCAACCCAGTGTTCATGCACCATCCCAGCTAGTGTGGGTGCATGATGTGGGTGCATGATTTAAGCTCCTAGGCGTAATGTTTAGGGGCTTTTTTCTTGTCTGGACTGAACAGAGTCTTTGACGTTTTAACCCAGCCTTGCACTGGCTAATGCCGACTCGGTGCCTATGCAATTGCAC
>CAJBHE010000117.1 GCA_903952885.1 uncultured Burkholderiales bacterium | reverse complement strand
GGGATTGCCTCGGTCTGTTCGCCCATCGACTTAACGGCGAGCGGAAACGCCATTGACAGCGGCATCAACAAGGTGCTGTATGCGCGGATGTTTTTAGGCACGATGAAGCCACGCGCCATGGAGAAACTTAAGCAGTTTCCTGGATTGTTTGACCCACACAAATTGATGTCGGCTCAAACGCTTTATGAATTTGACCAAGTGTTCACAGCACCGCTGCACGGCTTTAAAAATACAGATGACTATTGGGCGCGCGCCAGTGCCAAACAAGGTTTATCGCGGGTGCAACTGCCCGCCTTGGTGCTCAATGCCCGCAACGATCCATTTATTCCTGCCGTCAGTTTGCCAACGCAAACTCAGGTGAGTGAGTGTGTCCAGTTGTGGCAGCCAGAAGCGGGGGGGCATGTGGGCTTTGCTTCAGGAGCTTTTCCCGGCGATTTGCAAGAAATGCCCTGGGCCGTGACTGAATGGATGTCGCAACATGGATGACCTCGTTTTAAAAGCCATGGCCAAGTGGCCTGATGTGCCAGACTGTTACGGTTGGTTGGGGTTAGACGCACGCGGTGATTGGTACATGCGTGATGAACAAACGCAAGCACTTGGATCCTTTGCACAAAGCAAAGGATCACGCCTGACACACGAGAAACTCATCGACTTCATTGGGCGGAATTACGCGAGCGACAAGCAAGGGCAGTGGTTTTTTCAAAATGGACCGCAACGGGTATTCGTACAGCTAGAAGCCACGCCTTGGGTTTGGCGATTGCAACCGGATGGCGGCATACGGTCTCACACAGGAACATCCGCACGCATGCAGCGCTGCATTGTTGATGAACACGGACGTTTGTATCTCGATACAGAGCAGGGTTTTGGTTTGGTTCATACACAAGACGTCTTGCACGCCGCAGACTTCATTGAAACAGGGCTGTGGGTGCCTCAAGACATGAGAACGCAAGAGCTTCCAAAGCGCTTCGGCTATGTACGGAGACCGCAAAATACTACAAAAGAAATAAAGGCGTAAAAAAACCGGCAATTAGCCGGTTTTAGTTGAGTGGCAAAATTATTTATCTTCAGGCTTTTTAGGTTCAATAAACTTTGCACCGGCTGCATTGGCCATGTAAGCAACACCACGTCCGATTTCGAAGTCTTCGTAATCACCACCACCTTGTGGACCCATTGCGCCCTTGCCTTTGAGAGCGGAGGTCAGCAAAGTTTCATACCCTTTGGCAATGCGCGGAGCCCAAGCTCCTCTATCGCCAAACTTTGGCGAACCAGCAAGACCTGCGGCATGACATGCCGAGCACTGGGCTTTGAAAACATCTTCACCACTGCGTGCAGCACGGTTTGCGTCTTTAATTTCAACAGAACCCACCTTTTGAATACGCGCTGCAATTGACTCAGGCTCGGTAGAAGCGCCAGCTTGAGGCTTATTGCCCGAAGTGACATAAGCGACCAAGCCAATGATGATGAAAACAGGCAGAACAAACGAATACAACACAGCCATTAAAAGCTGTGCAGGTGTTTTGATAGGGCCAGTATGGGCTTCTTCGTGAAGTGGGTCGCTCATTTTTAAATCCTGATGGGGTAGCTTTGGAACTCATCAAATTATAGCGGGGGCCTACAATAGACCCGTGAAAAAAGTGCGGCTGTAGCTCAGTGGATAGAGTATTGGCCTCCGAAGCCAAGGGTCGTGGGTTCGATCCCCGCCAGCCGCACCAAGCCTAAAACTCAGCAGAAGCTTGCTTCAGTTCCAAAGCTCGAACATACAGCGCATTTTTTGGTTCGCCGCTGATTTCTGCAGCCACTTTCACCGCTGTTTTCAACGGCAGTTCTTGCATCAAGATCTTCAGCAAGCGGTCGTTGTCAAAGCCTTCAGAACGCAATTTAGGTTGGGCATGCAACACCAAAGCAAACTCGCCACGCGAGCGCTGCGTGTTGCCTGCGAACCATGTACTTAAATTTTGCGCAGGCATCGTGGCAATCTCTTCAAATTGCTTTGTCAGTTCACGGCCTACAGTCACTGAGCGTTGTCCTAAAACACCCAACGCAGTAGCCAGGGCTTCGATGCGATGCGGCGCTTCTAGCAGGACTTGTGTGCGCGGCTCTTGACCCAGCACCTCAATGGCATGGCCGCGCTCGGTAGCCTTGGAGGGCAAGAAGCCCACAAACACAAAACCCGATGAATCATGTGCGGGCGTGCCGCACGCGCTTAAAAGCGCGGTCACGCTACTTGCGCCAGGCAAGGGCATGACGCGCAAGCCCGCGCTATGAACCTGCCACGCCAAACGAGCGCCAGGATCGCTTACGGCAGGCGTCCCTGCATCGCTCACATAGGCCACGCGTTGGCCGGCTTGTAGACGGCGAATGAGTTCTTCAGCGGCTTCGGCCTCGTTGTGTTGATGCACCGCCAACCAATGCGAGGACGATTTGTCGATCCCGTAAGCACGCAACAAAGTTTGTGAGTGACGCGTGTCCTCACACGCCAGCGTATCGCAAAGACTCAGCACATGCAGCGCACGAAGACTGATGTCAGCCAAATTGCCAATCGGCGTGGCCACCACATACAACGTGCCAGCGGGATGGTTCTGCGTTGCTGCGGCAGCATGGGCGGCCGTCAAAGCGGAGTCAAAGTTAACGTTCATCTAGGAGATGTTGTGAACAAGCCTAAAGGTCAATTGCAAGAACACTTGCCAACTACCACTAAGCAAAAAGGAGATGCGGCTGAAAACCGCGCGTTGCAGCATTTACAAACACATGGCTTGCAATTGATGCACCGCAATTATCGAACGCCGGGAAGGGGTGGCGGCGAAATAGATTTGATCATGCGCGATACACAAGGCACGCTGGTATTTGTTGAGGTGCGAAACCGAGCCAGCGCCGAGCATGGCGGCGCGATGGCCAGCGTGACGTTTGCCAAACAGCGGCGGATTGTGTTTGCAGCCCAGCACTACCTCTTAAAACTGGGTCAAATTCCCCCGTGTCGATTTGATGTGGTCGCTGTTGAGGGCAACCATATGCAATGGTTGAAAGCTGCTTTTGGCGCTTAAAGGTATCATTGGCATCATGCTCGAGCAACGAATTGAACAACACTTCATTGACTCTGCCGACCTGAAATACCAGGCCGCGCAAGTCTTGTCTAAACCCATCGCCGCCGCTGTGTCGGCCGTACTGGCAAGCGTCACAAGTGGTGGCAAAGTGCTGGCTTGCGGTAATGGTGGCTCAGCCGCGGATGCTCAGCATTTTGCTGCTGAATTTGTAGGCCGCTTTGAGCGTGAACGCCCCGAATTGGGCGCCATTGCGCTGACCACCGACACCTCCATCATCACGGCCATCGCCAACGACTACAGCTTTGAGCAAATTTTCGCCAAGCAAGTCCGCGCTCTGGGGCAGTCTGGCGACGTACTACTTGCCATCACCACCAGCGGCAGCTCACCCAATGTGTTGGCCGCCATTCAAGCCGCGCATGAACGCGACATGACTGTGGTGGCCCTCACAGGCAAAGGGGGCGGCAAGATGAGCATGGCTTTGCGTGAAACCGATGTGCACATTTGTGTGCCACACGATCGCACTGCCCGTATTCAAGAAGTCCACTTGCTGACCATCCATTGCATTTGCGATGGCGTGGACGCGCAATTGCTTGGTGACACAGAAAGTAAAGCATGAAAATTTTTAATAAATCCACAGCTTCGTTGCTGTCTACTTTGGTCATGTGTTTGGGGCTCGCTTCTTGTGCGGCACCTTTGATGTTTGGCGGCGTCATCGGTGGAGCAATGGTGGCTAGCGACCGTCGTACAGCTGGCATTCAACTTGAAGATGAAATGATTGAACAACGCAGTGGCACAGCCATGCGCGAAAACTTTGGAAACAAAGAGCACATCAACATCACCAGCTACAACCGCCAAGTGTTGATCACGGGCGAGGTGTCCAACGACACCGTGCGTCGGCAGGTGGAATCTTTGGTCAGTCGTGTAGAAAATGTACGTGCCGTGGTGAACGAGCTCGCCATTGGTACGGGATCCAGCACCAGCGAACGCGCGAACGATGTGTTGATGGTTGCCAAAGTCAAGGCCTCGATGGTAGACACGGAGGATGTATTTGCCAATGTGTTCAAAGTAGTCAGCGAACGCGGCACCATTTATCTGATGGGTCGTGTGACCCAACGCGAAGCCAAACGTGCTACAGATGTGGTGCGCAGCGTGAGCGGCGTCAAACGAGTGGTGCGCGTGTTTGACTATCTCACCGAAGACGAGCTGCGCGCCATGCAACCCAAACGCAGCAATCCAGAATCGGTGAACTTAAATGCGCCTGTTGTTCCAGCTAGATCAGAGCAGCCTGTGGTGACGCCGATCAAATAAGCGCCTATCATCCAAAAAAGCCCCACCTGCTTGGTGCGGCGGAGTTTTTTTCTAGACGCCTAAATTTAACGCAAACGCTTAATTAGGCTGGACGTGTCCCAACGCTTGCCGCCCATGTCTTGCACGTCGCCGTAAAACTGGTCCACCATTTGCGTTACGGGCAACACCGCGCCGTTGCGCTTGGCTTCGTCAAACACCAGACCCAAGTCTTTGCGCATCCAATCCACGGCAAAGCCAAAATCAAACTTATCGGCCACCATGGTTTTGCCACGGTTGTCGAGCTGCCAGCTTTGCGCGGCACCTTTGCCAATCACGTCGAGCACGAGGTTCATGTCGAGGCCCGCTTTTTGGCCAAACGCGATGGCTTCGCTCAGGCCTTGCACCAAGCCCGCTATACAGATTTGGTTCACCATCTTGGTCAGCTGACCAGCGCCTGGTTCGCCCATGAGGGTGAAGGCGCGGGAAAAAGCCATGGCTACAGGCTTGACTTGATCGAACACAGAAGCGTCGCCGCCGCACATCACGGTGAGTAAACCGTTTTGTGCGCCGCCTTGGCCGCCTGATACAGGCGCATCAATGAAATGAATGCCTAAGTTCTTGGCCGCAGCGTAGATTTCTCGGGCCACGTCGGCTGAGGCTGTGGTGTGGTCGACCAAGATCGTACCGGGAGCCATGCCAGCCAACATACCGTCAGCGCCGAAAACCACCGAGCGCAAATCGGCATCATTGCCCACGCAGCAAAACACAATGCTCGCGCCCAAGGCGGCTTCGCGGGGCGTGAGTGCACTCTTGGGGGCTTTGCTGTTGGCAAACTCATTGACCCAAGCTTCAGCCTTGGCGGGAGAGCGGTTGTATACCGTCACCGCATGGCCGGCGGTGGCCAAGTGGCCGGCCATGGGGAAACCCATCACGCCCATGCCGATGAAGGCAACGTGGGCAGAAGCGGCGGGTTCGTAGGTTTTGGCGTTGATGCTGGACATGGTTGTCTCCGTGTTGGGTTGAACTGCGATGGATCATAGGGGTACGAATGAGGCGTGGCGTGTCACAAAGGTAACGTCCCTGCAAGCCTTGTGGGCCTTGTTAAAGTACTGACACATGAACACCCCAGACCACGATTCAAGCAACATCCTGCGCGACAAACTTCACGCCGTTCAAGCCCGCATCGCTGCAGCCTGTGTAGCCAGTGGCCGAGCTGCTGAGAGCGTGCAGTTGTTAGCCGTGTCCAAAACCTTCAGCGCCGACGATGTGCGCCAAGTCGCCGCCTGCGGCCAACGCGACTTTGGCGAAAACTACATCCAAGAAGGCGTGGACAAAATCATCGCCCTGCAAGACAGCCAGCCCGCGCTGGTGTGGCACTGCATTGGCCCCATGCAAAGCAATAAAACCAAACTCGTGGCCGAGCACTTCGATTGGGCGCACACGGTAGACCGCCTCAAAATCGCGCAGCGCCTGAGCGACCAACGCCCCGAGCACCTAGCGCCGCTGAACGTGTGCCTGCAAGTCAACATCGACGGTGGCGAAACCAAATCAGGCATCGCCCCCGCCGACGTGCTGGCGCTGGCCGCCGAAGTGACCAAGCTGCCCCGCTTGGCGTTACGCGGTCTCATGACCATCCCCGACCCTGTGGAAGGCTTTGACGCGCAAGTGGCTGTGCACGCCAAGGCGCACGCCTTGTTCGACGAGGTGAAAACTGCGTTGAATCTGTCCCAGTTCGATACCCTGTCCATGGGCATGACGGGCGACCTAGAAGCCGCCGTGCAGGCGGGTAGCACGATGGTGCGGGTGGGGACAG
>CAJBHE010000116.1 GCA_903952885.1 uncultured Burkholderiales bacterium | reverse complement strand
GTATATTATGTAAAGTTAATAATTCAACGATAACCGCAAGAAGCTGCAGTTTAGAAGTGTTACTTCAGCTTACCCTCTTCTTGGATAGGATTTTGAATAAACCAAGATTCTGTGAAAACACGGATGTAAATAGCACTTTGTTGATGGTCTTTGGACAAAGCCATATCCAACGCTGAGGCATTACCGCTGTTAACCAAGACGGGATCTGCACCTTCTTCCAGCAACAGTTTGACCGCAAGCGGCGAAGCATAGTAAGCAGCCATCATCAAAGGTGTTGTGCCATTGGCAGATGGACTGTCAATGTAGGCCTCGTTTTCTAACAGCAAGCGCATCATTTCGCGATGCCCACGCGTCGCTGCGTAATGCAGTGGTGTCCACCCAGGCTTGTTGACGTCTGCCCCACGCTGAATCAGAATTTTTGCAAGATCTAGCTGGTTGTTGATCGCTGCCAACATGAGCGGTGTCTCTCCCAGTTGATTCTGGGTATTGACTTGCGTCTGAGGGTGATTGGTCAAAACCAAGGCTGACTTGGGAGATTCTGATTGAATGGCCACCAGCAAACCAGCCACGCCATTTTCATTGGGTGTGTTTGGGTCAAATCCCCGCGCCAATAGCTTTTCAATCACTTCTGGCTTATCGAAGGTCAGTGCACTGAAGAAATCATCGTAAGAGCCAGCATTAGATAGAGAATATCCAATTAAAACATATAGATATAAAAAATACTTAATGTATTTTATCATTGTAAAACGGCGCTGAAAAGTTGGTCAAAGTTACGGCTGGTGGCATCGGCGACTGCCTCAACCGAGATGCCCTTGATGTCTGCAATTTGTTTCGCAACAAACGGCACATAAGACGGATTATTGGTTTTACCCCGATGTGGCATGGGGGCTAGATATGGGCTGTCGGTCTCAATCAAGAGGCGATCCATGGGAATAAATTGGGCGACATCGCGCAAGTCCTGGGCATTTTTGAAGGTCAAGATGCCTGAGAAGGAAATGTACAGGCCAAGGTCTAAGCCCGCACGGGCCACTTCAGCGGTTTCGGTGAAGCAATGAAAGACGCCGCCTGCACTGCCCGCTGAGCCGTCTTCACCCTGCTCTTTCAAAATTGCGATTGTGTCCGCCGACGAGCTGCGGGTATGGATGACCAAAGGCAGTTGGGTTTGTTGGGCGGCTTGGATGTGGATGCGAAAGCGGTTGCGTTGCCACTCCATGTCGGCCACGGTGCGCTCGCCCAAGCGGTAGTAGTCAAGGCCAGTTTCGCCAATGCCCACCACTTTGGGCAGTTTGGCAAGGTTGAGCAGGTCTTCGAGTGTGGGTTCTTGCACGCCTTCGTTGTCGGGGTGCACACCGACGGTGGCCCAAAAGTTGTCGAACTGCGTGGCCAGTCCGTGAACTTCTGGAAAGCGCTCCAGTGTGGTGCTGATGACCAAGGCACGCGTGACTTGGGCTTTGGCCATGTCGTCGCGGATGGCGTGGATGTTTTCAGCCAGCTCGGGAAAATTCAGGTGGCAGTGCGAATCGGTGAACATGGGTCTTTGAACGAAAAGGCGTTGTGTGTGCGTGATTAGATGGTTTGAAGCTAGCTGGATGCAAAGCATTTAGTTTGTGGCACGCAAAGCAGTTTGCGCACGCGCCACCAAAGCTTCAAACATCAAACCTGCGTTGTATGGGTGCTCAGATGTGCGGGCAGCTTCCATCAGATCTTTAGACCATTGGGTCAGCGAGCCCACTGTGCCCGTCGTGGGTAAATCCGCCGCTAGAAAGAAACGTGGCTCAGCCCCCAAGCGCAAGGCCAGCACGTCATGACAGAGCTTTTGCAGCATGGCGATGGCCTGCGTTGGCGTGGCATCAGACACAGCACCCACATCGCCGCGAAACACGGCTTTGGGCAGCGCTGCCCAGTGCGCAGCTTTGAGACCCGCGTTGGCAAGGTTGAGGGCATCTTCGGGGCGGCCGCCGGCGGCGCGCAGCAACACGGCTGTATCGGTAACGGGCACGCCTTGGGTTTGCAGCCAGCTTAAAGATTCAGCCTCGGTGGGCCAAACCATGGTGTGGGTTTGGCAACGGCTGCGGATGGTGGGCAACAACTGGTGAGCGGCTTCGCTGGCCAGCACAAAGCGGCATTCGCCCGGCGGTTCTTCGAGGGTTTTGAGGATGGTGTTGGCCGTCACATGGTTCATGCGCTCGGCGGGGTACACAAACACCACTTTGGTAGAACCGCCCGAGCGGGTTTGCTGGCTGAAGGCCACCATGTCGCGCGCGGCTTCGACGCGAATTTCTTTGCTGGGCTTGCGCTTTTTGTCGTCGAGGTCTTTTTGGGTTTTCTCGTCGAGGGGCCAGCTCAGCTCAAGTGACAAAGCTTCGGGCATGAGCGTGCGGAGGTCGGCATGGGTGCGCACGTCCACGGCATGGCAGCTGCGGCATTGGTAGCAAGCGCCCTGCTTCGTAGGTGATTCGCACAGCCAAGCGCGTGCGAGCTCTAAGCCCAACGTGTATTGACCTAAACCTGATGGACCTTGCAATAGCCATGCGTGTCCGCGTCGCTTTAGCAAGCTGGACAGCTGGCTTTGCAACCATGGGCTCAGCATCGGCCTCGCTTGGGGTGGGCTGGTTTCGGTCATGCGTTGCCAGAGCTCAATTTGCGCTCAACCAGCCACGCTGCACAAAGTTGAGGTGCAGTTGCTGCCAAACGGCTTCACGGGTTTGTGCGGCGTCCAGGCGCACAAAACGTTTCGCATCGGCTTGGGCGCGTGCGGCATAGCCGTCAGACACCTTTTGGAAAAACTCCACAGGCTGCGCCTCAAAACGGTCGGGCACGCGTGCACCTGCCAAGCGCACAGCGGCGATGGCTGGGTCGAGTTCAAACCACACGGTCACGTCCGGTTGGCGAAGGCCGCTGGCAGAAGGACAAGCTGCATCAGCCGAAATAGCCTGAACCCAACGCTCAAGCTGCAGCAAAACGCTCAAATCAAACCCACGGCCGCTGCCTTGGTAGGCGAAGGTGGCATCTGTGAAGCGGTCGCACAGCACCACGTCCCCACGCGCCAAAGCGGGCTCAATCACGAGGTGCAAGTGGTCGCGACGAGCAGCAAAAATCAGCAGCGCTTCGGTCAGCGCATCCATGGAGTCGTGCAACACCATCTCACGCAGCTTCTCGGCCAATGGCGTACCGCCGGGCTCGCGGGTGAGCGTGACGTGGCGGCCCTGTGTTTTGAACGCTGCGGCCAAGCCATCGATGTGCGTGGACTTGCCAGCACCGTCGATGCCCTCAAAACTGATGAACAGACCTGTTTTTGTCATAGCCCGCTATTTTGCCTGTTGGCGTTGATAGCGATTGACAGCAGCGTTGTGTTCTTCCAGCGTAGCGCTGAAGTAGCTCGTTCCATCGCCCTTGGCCACAAAGTAAAGCGCGTTGCTAGGCGCGGGCTGCACCGCAGCTTTGAGCGCATTACGCCCAGGCATGGCAATGGGCGTGGGTGGCAGGCCTTTGCGGGTATAGGTATTCCAAGGGTGATCGGTGCGCAGGTCTGCACGACGCAGGTTGCCATCGAAGGTGTCAAACATGCCGTAAATCACGGTAGGGTCTGTTTGCAGCGGCATGCCAATGGCCAAGCGGTTATGAAACACGCGACTGATGGCGGTGCGGTCGCTCTCGCGACCGGTTTCTTTTTCAACGATGCTGGCCAAAATCAGTGCTTCGTCGATGGTTTTGACTTGAAGATCGGGTTGGCGTTGGCCCCACGCAGCGGCCAGTTGCTTGGTCATGGCGTTGGCTGCACGTTGCATCACATGAAGCTCGGATGTGCCTTTGCCGTAGGTGTATGTATCGGGAAAAAAGCGACCTTCAGGTGCCACGCCTGGCATACCCAGTTGGGCCATCAGCGCGTCGTCGCTCATGTCTTGCGTGTCGTGTTTGAGGCCCTCAGCTTTGGCCAAGGCCGCGCGGAATTGGCGAAACGTCCAGCCATCAATCAGACTGATGGCTTTGAGACTTTCTTCGCCGCGCGAGAGTTTGCGCAGCAAATCAAGCGGCGTGTTGCCTTGGCTCAGCTCGTAGCTGCCGGCGCGCAGTTTACGGGACAGGCCACTGGCACGGAAAAAGGCATATATCAACACCGGCTGCACCTGCACGCCCGCATCGGACACAGCTTGAGCTATACCGCGCACAGAGGTATGCGGCTCAATCGACAAATCCACAGTCGTCTTGGACAGTGACATAGGCGTCAATACCCACCAGCCAGATGCAGCCGACACCAACAGTGCCAAACCCAACACCGTCCAAAAGATTCGCTTGATGAGCCCTATCACAACCCTGCGTCCAATCACATAAATGAAGCTGGGATGATAATTCACCCCATGTCACAGACCACCCTTGCGCTCTCCGCGCCTTTTAAAGGCATTGCGCCACTCCCCCACCTTGGCATCATCCGCGCAGCGGGTGCTGACGCCGCCAGTTTTTTGCACAACCAGCTGACCAACGACGTGCTGTTGATGAAAGACGGCCAGTGCCGCCTAGCGGCCTTTTGCAATGCCAAAGGCCGCATGCAAGCCAGCTTTGTGGTTTACAAACGCTCTGCCGAAGAAGTGCTGCTGATTTGCCGCAAAGACCTGGTCACCCAAACCGTCAAGCGCTTGTCCATGTTTGTGTTGCGCGCCAAAGTCAAGCTGAGCGATGCCACTGATGAATTTCAGCTGCTGGGTTTGGCAGGTGATGCTTTGGCTCAAGCCTTGAGCGGTGTTGCTTCTGCTGCTTCGTTGACATTTGCGCCATGGCAACGCCATGCAGCGGACTCTGCGGATGTGCTGACTCTCTACCCTGCTTTGGGCCAACCGCGCGCGTTGTGGATCGCGCCCAAAGATGCAGCTTTATCCAATGGGCCATCGCTCAGCGCCGCGCTGTGGCAAATGGGCGAAGTGATGAGCGGAATTGCGTGGGTCGAGCTGGCCACTTTCGAGGCCTTTGTGCCCCAAATGCTCAACTACGAATCGGTGGAGGGTGTGGACTTCAAAAAAGGCTGCTACCCCGGTCAAGAGATCGTTGCGCGCAGCCAGTTCCGTGGCACGCTCAAGCGCCGCGCCTTCATTGTGCAAAGCACTGTGCCAATGGCCGCGGGTCAAGAGGTGTTTTCGAATTTAGATGCTACCCAGCCTTGTGGTCTGGTGGCGCAAGCCGCCAGCACTGGTGATTACCACGTGGCGATACTGGAGTTACAGCTCAGTGCCACTGAAAACAGCACGCTGCATGGCGGTGCGGCAGATGGCCCAGTCCTGAGCTTGCTGGCTTTGCCCTACGCACTACGGGACGACATCTAACGTCTTTAAAAGCAAGCGCATCTCCACATGCGGTATGCCAACTTCATCAAAAGGTTCGGCGATCGCGGTGAAACCATGCAAGGCATAAAACTGCTCAGCCGTGCGTTGCGCACTGAGGCGCACTTCTTGATGGCCACGCCGGCGGGCTTCTAGTAGCAAAGCATGTAACAACCTTGCGCCATAACCGCGTCCCCGCGCCTCTTTTAGTACGGCCATGCGCCCTACTTTGGCAATATTGAAGGAGGGCTGCAACAAACGGGCATTGCCCATAGGTTGGCCGTGCACATCAAACAGCACGGCGTGCAAGGCAGTGGCGTCATCGGCGTCCCATTCGTCCTCGGGGGCAATGCCTTGCTCTTGAATAAACACAGCGGTGCGCACGGTTTGCGCGGCGGTATGCATCAAGGCCCAATCGCCCATCTCAAGGTAAGTCATAGTCCACTGATCACATGCCAAATGCCTGCCGCAAAGCGCGTGCCGCATCCATGTGCGCCGTGAGAGCTTCGGGAATCACGCGGCCCATTTGGATGAAACTGTGCACCACGCCTTTGTAAATTTCCAAGTCCACCGCCACACCGCCCAAGCGCAGGTGGTCGGCATAGGCCACGCCTTCGTCCACCAGCGGGTCGCACTCGGCCAATCCTAGCCAAGCAGGTGCAACGCCTGACACATCGGCCAAGAGGGGTGAAAAACGCGGGTCGTGGCGGTCTGCGGCGTTGGGCATGTAGTGGTTGTAAAAGTACTCAATGCTGTCTTTTTCCAGCAAGAAGCCTTTTTCAAACGTGTGGGCAGATGGCATGTTTACGGGTGAACACCCGGGGTAGAACATGAGCTGCATACTCAGATCAATACCCGCATCACGCGCGGCAATGGCCGTGGCCGCAGTCAGCGTGCCACCCGCGCTGTCGCCACCAATGGCAATGCGCGTGGCATCTAGCCCAAGGCTAGCGGCGTTGGCTGCCAACCATTGCAGCGCATCGAAGGAATCGTGGTGGGCCGTGGGAAAGGTGTGCGCGGGCGCAAGCCGATAGTCCAGCGACACCACCGCACAGTGAGCCAAATGGGCCAAGTGCTTGCACAGCGCTTCATGGGTTTCGGGGCTGCCCACTGTGAAGCCGCCGCCATGAAAATACAGCATTACGGGCAAGTTGGGCTTGGCATGTTCAGCCCACAGCTTGGCGCGCAAGGTGGCTCCATCTCGGGCGGGAATTTGCAGCGTGTCGTCACGCGCCATTTTTGGCGCGTTCACTTCCAGCACCCCAGCGCCTAAGGCATAAGCCTGCTTGGCTTGCTCGGGTGTGAGCAGCGCCAAGGGCGGGCGGCCTGTTTTAGCAATGGCATGCAACACATCCCTCATGGCGGGGGTCAGTAGGCTTTGCGGGTTGCGTGGGTGACTCATGTTTTATAGTGTGCCATGGCTCAAATTCTCTACCTCACCCACATCGAAATTGACTTTGGCGTGCTCGCCACGCTTGGCGCGGAGTGCGACAAAGCCAACATCAAACGCCCGCTGATCGTGACCGACCCAGGGGTCAAAGCCGTGGGTATTTTGCAAAAAGCGTTGGATGCGTTGCAAGGTCATCAAGGTATTGAACAGGTAGCGGTGTTTGACCAAACCCCTTCTAACCCCACAGAAGCAGCGATTCGGGCTGCTGTGAATGTTTACCATGCCGGGCGATGTGACGGCCTGATCGCCTTGGGTGGCGGTTCCTCTATTGACTGTGCCAAAGGCGTGGCCATTTTGGCGACGCACGCAGGTGCGCTCAAAACCTTCGCCACCATTGAAGGCGGGTCCTCCCAAATCACGCCTGCCGTGTCGCCCATCATCGCTGTGCCCACCACCGCAGGCACGGGCAGCGAGGTGGCCCGTGGGGCCATCCTCATCGTGGACGATGGCCGAAAGCTCGGGTTTCACTCGTGGCACTTGGTCCCCAAAGCCGCACTGCTCGACCCTGAGCTCACCCTCGGTTTGCCCCCTGCCCTGACCGCTGCCACGGGTATGGATGCCATTGCCCACTGCATGGAAACCTTCATGGCGGCCCCGTTCAACCCGCCCGCTGATGGCATTGCACTCGACGGGCTCACCCGCGGCTGGGCTTACATCGAACGCGCCACGGCCAATGGTCAAGACCGTGATGCACGCCTCAACATGATGAGCGCCTCTATGCAAGGCGCGATGGCGTTTCAAAAAGGTCTGGGCTGCGTCCATTCCCTCAGCCACAGCCTGGGCGGAGTGAACCCACGTTTGCACCACGGCACTTTGAATGCCATGTTTTTGCCTGCGGTGGTGCGCTTCAATGCCGCAGCCGAATCGGTGCAACAAGAGCGCCGCCTGGAACGCATGGCCTACGCCATGGGCTTGGGTGACATAGGGGGTGGCGTGGCCTCAGCCACTGCATCGGCGCAAGCCGCAGAAGCAATTGCGCAAGCCATCACCGCCATGAATGCCCGTTTGAATTTGCCCAAAGGCTTGGCCGAGTTGGGCGTGACGCCCGATTGCTTTGACGAAGTGATCGCAGGTGCAATGGCAGACCATTGCCATAAAACCAACCCGCGCTTGGCGACTGAGCAGGACTACCGCGAGATGCTTCAGGCGGCGATGTAACGCCACTCGCTTTTTGTTTTATTCGCTGTTTTCGTGATTGTTGTGGTGATGCTGAGGCATCTTGGCGCCCACATGAAGTTCACCTCGGGCCTCGGCGAGTTCCACTTGACGTTGACGCTCCGCCATCTGCACTTTTTGCTCAGGCGTGCGCTGGTCGTGGCAGTGCTCGCAGCTGACGCCTAGCACATAGTGTGGAGATTTTTTGTCATCCTCGCTGAGTGGCCATCGACAGGAACGACACAACTCGTGGTGGCCCAGGCCCAAACCATGGCCCACGCTGACACGTTCGTCGAACACAAAACAATCGCCCTCCCACAGGCTTTGTTCAGGTGGGATTTCTTCCAGGTATTTAAGGATGCCGCCTTCTAGGTGATACACCTCGTCAAACCCGCGCATTTTCAGGAGTGCGGTTGATTTTTCGCAGCGAATGCCACCGGTGCAAAACATCGCCACTTTGGTTTTTTTGGCAGCCTCGCCTTGCAGTGCTTCTTGAGCGTCTAGCCAGGCAGGCAGTTGCACGAAGTTCTTGAGTTTGGGGTCAATCGCCCCCTTGAAAGTGCCAATGGCCACCTCGTAGTCGTTGCGGGTATCGATCACCATCACCTCTGGATCAGTCAGAAAAGCGTTCCAGTCGGCGGGCTTGACGTACTGGCCTACGGTTTTGTTGGGGTCCAGATCCGGCACACGCAGGGTGACAATCTCTTGTTTCAGCCGCACCTTCATGCGCGTGAAAGGTGGCTTGGGGCTCCGAGATTCTTTGTGCGGCAAATCAGAAAAACGCGGATCGGCATGTAAAAAATCCAACACTGCGCGCACCCCCGCCTCTGGCCCCGCAATCGTGCCATTGATGCCCTCATGCGCTAGCAACAAGGTGCCTTTGACATCATGGGCCTCACAGAAAGCCTGAAGTGGCGCTTGCAAGTCGGCATAGTCTGGCAAAGCGACAAATTTGTAGAGCGCGGCGGTGAGGTAAGTTGGGGCGGAATCCATGCCCTGATTATCGTTGCTGCTAGGGGCTAAGCTTCATAAGTGGTCAGCACCATATCTGCCGCCTCTTGGCGAATCATTAGAAGCGCCTGATACGCCCTTCCCTTATAGCAAATTAAATAGATTTTGACGTACTGCGTGTTCAAACCGGTCTTCATGTCGTTATGTCGTCATGCCGATAATTAAAAAATTATTTATTCGTACTATTTTTTATATCAATGATTTATTTAGTATTATTTTTTAAAATTTATTAACTGGCGTGATTTTTGCTTTTTTATTGATAAATGTCATTCTAAGAAAGGTGAAAAAATGTTCAAACTAATCAGATCCATTTATGGCCGAAGAAAATACTCAGCGATGTTGATTTTCATGGCTTTGAGTGGATGTCAAATT
>CAJBHE010000115.1 GCA_903952885.1 uncultured Burkholderiales bacterium | reverse complement strand
TGAAACCACAGTGACCATCCGAAAGGCCGAGCGTGCGGCAGGGCGCTCTGCGCAGGTCAAGGAGGAGACCACGCAGCGGGCGGGGGACACGGAGCAGAGCGCTCTGCCACACGCTCGACCCGGAAGAGGCGGTAGAGCAGGTGAGTTTTGCCTCGGTCTAGCTGTGGCCTTGCAAGCACAGCCAAACGTCTGGGCCATCGCCGCCGACACTGACGGCATTGACGGCATCGAAGACAACGCAGGTGCAGTGGTCACGCCCGACACCTTGGCACGCGCCGAGGCTGCTGGGGTGAAGGCCGCCGACTGTTTGGATCGCAATGATGCTTACGGCTTCTTTGAGGCTGTAAGAGATTTGGTGGTCACGGGCCCTACGCACACCAACGTGAACGACTTTCGGGCGATGTTGGTGTTGTGATCAAGGCTTGAGCAGTGACAACAAGTCTTTCAAGTTGGCAGCCTTGCTGAGATTCCAGCAAGCCTTAATGATCTCGTTCACACGCTCCGAGTCCAAAATAGGGTCAGCCAAGTCGTGGAACTTGCGCTCCAACATGGCGTCGGTCATGGGGCGTTGCAGTGAGCCAATGGCGTGTTCCACATGCACGTCCACGGTGCGGCCGTCTTTCAGATGCGCGGTCACGTACACGCTTTCTTCGCGCACCGATGCATCCACTACCGCGTTGACTTTGTCGCGCAAGGCCACGACGTCGTCACGGCGCACGATTTGGTCTGAGAACTCTTCTTCGCCGGCACGGCCAAAAATCAAGCCCACCGCACAACCGTGGTAGACGCTGAACTTGCCCTGCAAGCCGTCTTGTGGTGTTTTCTTGCCCGTCAACTCCAACACCAGTGGGTGCACGCGCAAGTCAATGCGCGTCACGTCTTCGGCTTGCACGCCTTGCTCGCGCAGCTGCGCGCAGGCGTCGATGCTGGGGTGAATCACGATGCCACAAGCAAAGGGCTTGTAGGCGTTGAAGCTGATCTCAAAGCGTTGACCCAACTCGTCTTGCGCTTCGCGCCAGTCGAACTTGGTGGACACCACTTGGGCCCAACCGCGCGGTGCTTCGAGGGAGCGCGCGCTAGAAGTGAAGCCGTGCTGTGCCATCAGAGCAGCCATCATGCCGGCGCGCGCTGCTGCACCTGGGTGGAAGGGTTTGGTCATGGTGCCAAACTGTTCACGCAAGCCAATGGGTTGTGAAGCTGCAATGCCCAAGGCCATGGTGGTTTGTTGTTCGTTCAAACCCAACAAGCGTGCGCAAGCGGCGGCCGCGCCCAGCGTACCGGTAGAGCCGGTGATGTGCCAGCCGCGATCGTAGTGTTCGGGGTAGACCAAGTTGCCCATGCGGCAAGCCACGTCAATGCCCAACACAATGGCGTCAATCACTTGACGGCCCGAGCTGTTTTGGTGTTCGGCCAAAGCCATCACCGCTGAAGCCACAGGGCCTGCGGGGTGAATGATGGTTTTGAGGTGTGTGTCGTCGTAGTCAAAGGTGTGTGACGAGATGCCGTTGATGAGCGCGGCATTGGCCATGTCCACGCGCTCTTTGCGGCCAGCAAGTGTGGCTTGGGGGGCAGGGGCCAGCATTTGCACAGCAGCCAAAGCGGCATCCACCGCTTCGTGGTTGGCCGCGCCAATGGCGCAACCCAGCCAGTTCAAAAAGGTGCGATGGGCTTCGTGCTCCACCGCATCGCTCCAACCTTGTGTGGGGTGACGCGACACAAAGTGTGCGAGTTGGGTGGTGATGGCCGGTGCGTGGTGGTCTGCCGCAACGGTGATATTGACTGTCATAGGAGTTCCGTTTCAGTTTTAAAAATTAAGCGTTGTCTAAGTTGATGTTGCGTTCGCGGGCCAGTGCTGTCCAGCGTGCCAAATCTTTTTTCATGTAGTCCCCAAATTGTGCCGGTGTCATGGGGGTGAGCTCGACCGCTTCTGCACTCAGCTTTTCGCGCAAATCGGGCATGGCCAGCACTTGAGCCATTGCGTTGTTGAGTTGTGTCACCAACGGGGTGGGCATGCCAGCGGGGCCGACCACGCCATACCACTGCTGTGCGTCAAAGCCCTTGAGTCCTGCTTCATCCATGGTAGGGACATCTTTGAGGGCTGGGTGACGTTGAGCGCCAGTGACGGCAATCGCGCGCAAGCGACCATTGCGGATGTGGGGCAGCGCCGCCGCAAGGCCGGGAAACATCGCCTGAGTTTGGCCAGCAATCAAATCTGTGGTGGCAGGTGCAATTCCGCGGTAAGGAATGTGCACCATGAAGGTTTTGGTTTGCGCTTTGAACAATTCGGCGGTCAGGTGCGTGAGTGAGCCTGCACCTGCCGATCCATAAGAGATCTTGCCAGGATTTTTCTTCACGTATTCGATGAACGATTTCACGTCCGTGATTGGCAATCCTGCATTGACCACCAAAACATTGGGGGTGCTGCCAATCATGCCGATGGGTGTGAAGTCTTTGATGGGGTCGTAGCTTAATTTACGTGTGGCAGGTGCGGTACCGTGCGTGGCCACGTAGCCTTGCATCAGGGTATAACCGTCGGGTGAAGAACGTGCTGTGGTTTGTGCAGCAATCACACCGCCGCCACCGCTTTGGTTGTCTACCACGATGGTTTGGGACAGCACCCGCCCCAAGCGTTCGCTGAACGTTCGGCCAATCATGTCTGAGCCTCCGCCCGCTGCAACAGCTACGATGTATCGGATGGGCTTGTTGGGATAGGGGGATTGAGCCAAAGCAGTTTCAGATAAACCGAAAAGCAAAGGTGAGGCTTGCAAAAGTGTGCGGCGTTTCATGGTGCCTCCTTGGTAGACCAAAATGATCGTATGCGATAGTTTACGTATGGGGTGTGGTTCTCAGTCCACAGGGCGACAGCGGGTCTAAAATAAAACCCTAATCAAAGGTTGAACGATGAGCATCAAGAGCGACAAATGGATCCGCCGCATGGCGCAAGAGCACGGCATGATCGAGCCCTTCGAGCCAGGCCAAATCCGCCAAAACGCAGCGGGCGAAAAAATCGTCAGCTACGGCACCAGCAGCTACGGCTATGACATTCGCTGCGCGCCTGAATTCAAGGTGTTCACCAACATCTACAGCACGGTGGTGGACCCCAAGAACTTTGATCCCAAAAGCTTTGTGGACATCGAGTCGGACGTGTGCATCATCCCGCCCAACAGCTTTGCGCTGGCCCGCACCATGGAGTACTTCCGCATTCCTCGCAACGTGCTGACCATTTGTTTGGGCAAGAGCACCTACGCGCGCTGCGGCATCATCGTCAACGTCACGCCATTCGAGCCCGAGTGGGAAGGCTATGTGACCTTGGAGTTCTCCAACACCACACCGCTGCCCGCCAAGATTTACGCAGGCGAGGGTTGCGCCCAAGTGTTGTTCTTCGAGAGCGACAAAGACGACGTGTGCGAAACCAGCTACAAAGATCGTGGCGGTAAGTACCAAGGCCAAGTGGGCGTCACACTGCCCAAGACTTAATTGGCAACTTTCAACGTCATCGGTTGCGGCCGCGTGGGTCAAACCCTCGCGGCCTTGTTACATCAGCAGGCCCGAGTGCAGGTGCAAGACCTGTATTCGCGCAGCTTAAGTAGTGCAGAGCAAGCCGCTCAGTTTGTGGGCGCAGGACAGCCCGTAGCCAACTTGACCGATATGCGTGCAGCCGATGCGTGGCTACTCAGCGTGCCCGATGCCCAAGTGGCCGCTGCCGCGCAGGCCTTGGCCGAGGCGCAGGGGGCCAGGCTGGCAGGCACTGTCGTGTTTCACAACAGCGGCTTTTTAAGCGCCGCCGAGCTTCAGCCCTTGCAAGCCTTGGGCTGCCATGTGGCCAGCGCACATCCGGTG
>CAJBHE010000114.1 GCA_903952885.1 uncultured Burkholderiales bacterium | reverse complement strand
GCCAAGGCGAACAAAGGCTGTGCAATGCCGCGCTCTTGCAAGCGCTGGCGCACGCTGAATTTGTCGCGCAACAGTTCGGCTGATTTGAGGTTGAGGTATTTCAACCCCAGCGCTTGCGCCAGAGTCGCCGTTTCAATCAAGCGGATGTCGAGCAAGCACAGCACAGCGTCAAAAGGCTTGGCTTTGTGCGCCGCAAGCACTTGCGACTCAACGGCTTGCATGTCAAAGCTGGGCACGTTGAGGCAAGCGTGCGCGTGTTGCAACAGTGCATTCACGGCCGGTTGCTGCTGGTACAGCGCCAAGTCGGCCGTGAGTAACGTGAAGCTATCGCCTCGGTCTATTGCTGCTTGGAGGATGTCTGTGTCATTGCCGCCTGGCAACTCGACGATGAGCAAGTGTGTCATATCGCTTCAGCCAAACGAAAGCCCATGGCATACGTGGGCGATTTGGGGTTGTGGCCGTGTCTGCGTTTGGTGCGCGCGAGGTCTCGAAATCTAGCAAAACTGCCGCCACGGGCAACGCGGTATTCGCCGTGAATGTCGACTAAGTGGTCTTTCACGAACTCGCCATCTGGGTAGGCTTGATAGGGGTCTGACACATACTCTTCCACATTGCCAGCCATGTCCGAATTGCCAAAGGGCGATATGCCACCCACAAACACGCCAACAGGGGTGCTATTAAAAATGCCTGACTCGGCTGTGTTGCACAGGTCTGCATTGAAGTCATTTCCCCATGGAAACTCATGATTGCCAGGGCCGGCTGCTGCCCATTCCCATTCAGCTTCGCTGGGCAAGCGAAAGTTTCTGCCTGTGCGCTGTGAGAGCCATGCAACATAAGCATCTGCGGCTTGTGGCGTGACGGTGTACACCGGATGGTTGCCACGTTCTAGGGGAAAGCGCCGAAAGTCCCAACTTGTTGGAATTTCCGAATAGCCGCTATCCAATAAAAACGCTTGGTACTCTGAATTGGTCACAGGGTAGACCGCCAGTTGGTAAGGGGCTAATTGCACAGCATGGCGAGGGCACTCTTTGTCTATCCAAATGCTGTTGAGACCCAAGCTATCAAATCCTTGCATGACAACGTTCACTTGGTCTTTCGGTAATCCGATGTCGACTTTTCCACCTTCAATACGAACCATGGTTGGATTGAAAGTGTCGATACGCGGGTCGCCCAGCAGAGCTAATAAATTGCCGCATGCAATGCGTTCTGCCAGTGTGAAGTCAGGTGCGTTTATTTTTTCGACAAGGTTGGATTTTGACAATCCATAAAGCGCTTGAAAGGCGTTTGCAATGAGCGTGTCTAACCGTCCCTGCACGTAGTGCTCAGGTAATCCGAGGCGTTCTCGGTCAGTCATCGTGCCGCATAAGGTGTCGGGGAAAATTGGCCAATGCCAATCGGGTGCGTGCGTGATAGACATGAATGCGAAGTCTGCTAATTAAGCGTGGATGGGGTAAATGTGACCGTCATAGCTAGACGCTAAAAACTGCCCTTTGTTGTCCCATGTGATGGACGAAATGCCAGACATGGTTGGGCGTTCAAACTTGGTCCAACGTTTTACTTTCAAATCAAACATGGCCACCGTGCCGCCGTAGCTGCCAGTGAGGATGCTTGATTTGTCGTCACTTATGCTTATGCATTTCACCGAGTTAAGGTGAGGGCTTGGGTAGACCTCTGCACCTGCTTCACTCCAAATACGCAGGGTGCGGTCGCGACTCACAGTCGCAAAGTGTTGGCCATCAATGGCGCAGCAATCATTGGTGATTTTGTCGTGAGCTTTGCTCACCCGCTTGGTCATTGACCAATCGCTGACTTGATGCCATGCAATGTCTGTGTTGGCACATACTGAAAAGAGAACGCCATCGCAGAAGCTCAAACTCTTGATGGCGTTCTCATAAATATGGAG
>CAJBHE010000113.1 GCA_903952885.1 uncultured Burkholderiales bacterium | reverse complement strand
CCGTGACGCACGTGTTCAACTTTGGCTTGCCCATGAAGTCTGAGGATTACACCCACCGCATTGGCCGTACCGGTCGTGCAGGCCGTGATGGCTTGGCCGTCACATTGGCTGAGTTCCGCGACAAGCGCAAAATTTATGACATCGAAGCCTACACACGCCAGCAGTTCACGGCTGAAGTGATTCCTGGCATGGAGCCTACCCAACGTGTTGAACAACGTGGGGGCGCTGGCCGTGACTACGACCGCAAAGGCGGCGGCAAGTTCGGTGGCGGTGGTAACCGTGGCGGCTTCGCCGGCGGCAACAAGTTTGGTGGCGGCGGTGGACGCTTTGAAGGTAACGGCCAAGGCCGCTTCGAACCACGCTCAGAAGGTCGCTCTGACAATGCACCTCGTGGCAACAGCTTCGAGCCACGTCAAGGCGCACCTCGCGGCAACTTTGGCGACAACCGTGGTTTCAATGAAAACCGTGGCTTCGGCGGTGACAGCCGTGGCGCTCCGCGTGGCAACTTTGGTGCCCCACGTAGCTTCGAAGACCGCCCACCGCGCAGCTTTGATGACCGTGCCCCAGCACGTGGCCCACGCGCCCCGTTCGAAGCAGGCCGCACACCGTTTGACAAGCCAGCACGCCCTGCGGCAGGCAAGTCGTTTGGTGGCGGTTTTGATGCCAAGAAGCGCGCACCTAAGCCACGCACACCTCGTTAATTAGCCCTCGCTTAAACAGCGGTCTAAAACGCAATCAACCACCGGGGTTGCACCTTTTGTGCAACCCCGGTGGCTGAATTGTTTGTGCGCTGTGTTTTTGGCTTTTACTTTTAGTGCTTGAGTGCGTCGGCAACAAAGTCCAAACGGTCTTGACCCCAAAACATCTCGCCGTCCACCACAAAGGTGGGTGAGCCAAACACTTGTGCGTCTATGGCGCTTTGTGTGTAGCTGTCGTATCGAGTTTGGACTTCGGGAGTGTTGGACAACGCCATGCAAGCGGCATCTAGTTTGTGTTCGTTGAGCAAGGTCGCCAAAGTAGCTTCATTGGCAATGTCACGCTCTTCTTGCCAAACGGCAGATAGCACCGCACCCGTGATGGCCAACGCCGCATCTGCGCCGTGGTGCATGTCGACCGCAACGATGAGTTTGGATGAAGGATCGCCCGCAACAGGGAAGAACTTGGGGTGCAAGTTGAGCGGTAAATTCAAGTATTTGCTAAAACGAGTGAGTTCCACCAGCCGGTATGCTTGACGCTGTGGTGCACGCTTGCCCAATGGCAAACCACCTGAGATGGGAAATACCTTGCCTAAGTCCATCGGCATCACACGTACCGTGGCACCTGCGGCTTTGGTAATTTGCACCAAGCGTTGGTGGCCCAAATATGTCCAAGGACTCATGGGAGCGAGGTAGTAATCTAAGGTTTTTGACATAGGTGTCTCCTAGAAAAAATTCAGATGAAAACGATAGACAGTATGGCCGCATCGTCAATCAGGTTGATGACAGCATACGCACTCAGTCGGTACAGCATGGACAGTGCAAACTCACGTAACTCGGTTGTAGGCATTGCTTGTATGGGCTCTGTCATGACTTGGGTCGCGTGGTCAATAGTGCGGTGGTAGCTCGTCGCGCAAACTACTGAAGCCACCCGAACCGCCGTCAGGAGTTTTTTGGCGCAATTGGCTGACCTCACGAATCAGTGCGTCGATTTGTTGCTGCTGTTGAAAAATGGTTTGGTTGAGTTGCTCCACCCAATCTTCGGTGAAGCTGGCCTTGACCTCTAGATCCATCAAACGCTTGTCAATGTCTGTGTGTGGCATGGGGGGATTTTTTATTTGAGTTTGGTCAGCTCTGTACGCAGATTTTCCAGCTCGTCTTTGTAGCTTTGCGCATTGCCAAAGTCCACAAAGCCGGTGTAGTAAGGGTGCGCCGCCATGATTTTGCGGGCGTGTTTGATGGGACACCAATACTGCTCGGTGCGCGCCACCACCTCACGCCCATAGGCCATCACGCCGTTGCCATATGAGCAGTAGGCGCAGTTGATTTTTTCAATCAGGTTCAGGTAGGCTAAATGTGTGCGGTCGTACACAAAGTAGTCGCCGCGCTTGACGCGGGCAAGGCCATACGCGCGAAAACAAATGTGTTGATACACCGTGATCGACAGGTCAAGCAGCAGGATTGGAAAAAACAGGGCGTAAATCACCGGAGCCGTCAAAACACTGAGCCAATTGGCGGTGAAGAGATAGGCAATCACCCCTGTTTTGAAGCGGCGTTGTTGCTCTAGCACCTCGCGCTCAAAGCGCACGCAGGTTTCATCGAAGTCAGCTTTCAGTTCTGCGCGTTTGAGCTTCATCTCAAGCTCAATCTCTGACTCGATGTGCTGGATGCGGGCAAGCAGTTCGCTGATGATGGGGTTCATAAATGCCTTAGGTTGTGTCGATTATGGGAGGTTACATGCGAAAATAAGACAAACATGTGGCCTAATTAAGGGTTGTAACTTTTTTAACTGGAAAATTTCATGGGAAACAAAATCGTCACCGAAGCCGACCGCCAACGCGCACCTAAACCAATCCCCCTGCCAGGTACCATGCTGCGCACCGGTGGTCGTGGCCAACGTGTGAGTCTTGAGCGCGGTGTTGCGACACGTAGCAAAAAGAACCCTGGCAAGCGTTCCAACAAAGGCGGTTAATCCCAGCCTTGCTTGTGCAAGCCAAATAAAAAGCGACCCTCGGGTCGCTTTTTATTGATGTGTGCCAACACCGCTTAGTCGGGCAGTTCGATCTTGACTTCGAGCACTTCAAGGTTGTCGTGGCGCTCCAGATTGACCTTGATGTCGTCTGGATTGATCTTCACGTATTTAGAAAGCACAGCCACCAAGTCGCGCTGCAATGCAGGCAAGTAATCGGGCTGCGGATTGCGGCCAGAGCGCTCGTGGGTGAGGATGAATTGCAAACGCTCTTTGGCAACGTTGGCGGTTTTTTTCTTTTCACCGAGCAGGAGTGAGAGCAAGGACATGGCTTACTTCCCGCCAAACATGCGTTTGAGCAAACCAGGTTTGACGTAATCCGTGAAACGCATCGGCACGTCTTCACCCAAGAAACGACTGATCACGTCTTTGTAAGCCTCGGACACATCGGTGTTTTCCAAGTGAACCGCGGGCAAGCCCTGGTTGGAAGCGGTCAACACAGTTTCTGATTCGGGAATCACGCCGATCAATGGAATGCGCAAGATGTCTTGAATGTCTTCCAGCGACAGCATGTGGCCGTCTTCCACGCGGCTGGGGTTGTATCGTGTGATCAGCAAGTGCTCTTTGATGGGCGTGTCGCCGTCAATCGCACGTTTGGTTTTGCTGCTGAGCATGCCCAAGATGCGGTCAGAGTCGCGCACAGAGGACACTTCAGGGTTGGTGACCACCAAAGCTTCGTCAGCAAAGTGCATGGCCATCATGGCGCCCACTTCAATGCCCGCGGGCGAGTCGCACACGATGTAATCAAACTTCATGTCTTTGAGGTCGTTCAACACACGCTCCACGCCGTCTTGAGACAGCGCATCTTTGTCGCGGGTTTGAGAGGCAGCGAGAACAAACAGGTTGTCGCACTGCTTGTCTTTGATCAAGGCCTGGTTCAGGGTGGCTTCACCGTTGATGACGTTGATGAAGTCATACACCACACGACGCTCGCAGCCCATGATCAGGTCGAGGTTACGCAGGCCGACGTCAAAGTCGATGACCACCGTTTTGAAGCCACGCAAAGCGAGGCCAGAGGAAAAACTGGCGCTGGTTGTGGTCTTGCCCACGCCGCCTTTGCCAGAAGTCACCACCACGATTTTTGTCATGAATAAAGCCCTAGTTGTTTCTGTTGTTTGATGGTTGAATTTTACAGTGCTTGCATCACCAACTTATCGCCTTGCAGGCTGATTTGCGCAGCTTTGCCAGCCACATCAGCTGGCAGCGGGGCGTCGCCACTGGTGCGGTAAGTGCCTGCAATCGACAGCAATTCGGCTTCCAGGCATGAGGTGAAGATGCGCGCTTGCTCATCGCCGCGCGCACCTGCAATCGCTTTGCCGCGCAGCGGGGCGTAGACGTGGATGTGGCCATCGGCCATGATCTCAGCCCCTGGGTTGACCATGGCCAACACAATCAGGTCGCGGCCCTTGGCATACACGTGCTGGCCAGAGCGCAGTGGCTTGTCGATCACCATAGCTGAGCCGCTGCCGGTTTGCACCTCGCGCACCACCTCGACTTCGCGAATCACTTCTTGCACCACGGTTTCCACCTGAGGGGTGGTGGGAGTTTGGATGCTCAAATCGCTGGCTTCAAACAAGCCTGCCTTGCGGGCGTTAGCTAATTGGTGTTCATTTGCACCCCGTATGGCCACTGGCAACATTTGGTGTGTGCGCAACATCAAACACACGGATGGCAAGTCGAGCTGATGATTGGGGTCTTCTAGGACGCTGAGGTCGATCACCACGGGGTCGTTGTCAAAAAAGCCAGGGGTGGCGCCTAGGCGGCGTGTCATATCGGCTTGCAGGGCGGATGTGTCAGGGGTTTTAAGGAGAAAAGACACCAAGGGCAAAGAGGCACTTTTAATTTCGTAGGCGTGTGGTGCAGCAGCTTGGCTCATGAAACTTGCGTTAAAAATAAAACCTGAACTTTACACGGCAAGGACATGGATACCTCGGTAAACTTTTTGTCATGCATTTCAAGCCCACCGCTCACACACTTCTTGTCCCGTTTGCTTTGAGCACCTTTGCTGCATTGGCTCAGCAAACGCCAGCGCCTGCAACTCCCACCTCGGACATGGGCCGTGTTGAGATCACCAGCGGACGCGACAACGACTCGCAGCAAAGACGTGAATCCACCGCTAGCAAAATTGTGATTGGGCGTGAAGAAATCGAGCGTCAAGGCGATTCCAACCTTGGTGAAATACTGAAGCGTATGCCCGGCATCACCTTGGGCGGTGCGCCTGGCAGAGGCGGCGGGATTCGCATGCGCGGTTTGAGCCAAGGCTACACACAAATCTTGTTAGATGGCCAACGCGTCCCACCCGGCTTTAGTGTGGAGTCGCTCACCCCTGAGATGATTGAGCGCGTTGAAATTTACCGCGCACCCACCGCCGAGACGGGTGCGCAAGCGATTGCAGGCACCATCAACATCATCACGCGCGAAGGCCGCAAGGGCATGCCCACCGAGTTGAAAGTGGGCTCGTCGTTTCAAGGGGGCTATGCGTCGCCCACTGCATCGATCGTCAAGTACCACGATGCTGAAAAGTGGACGGCCAACTACACCTTGTCGGTCAATCGTTACAGCGTGCCCGACCTTAGTGAGACCCACATTGAGCGTGGCGGTATCACGCGTGATCGCACCAGCGACAGTCAATACGATCGACAGGGTATGAATGGCACGGCTCGTTTGCAGTTCAAAGGTGAGCCGGGCGAGACGCTCACTTTGATGCCATTTATCGCGTATTCGCAAGGTTCGACACTTGGCAGCATTCGCGCTTCGCAGACCAACAACCAGCTGACCACTGCCACCACACAGATCAACAATCACTTTATGGTGGCGAGGCTCAATGGTCAATGGAAACGCAAGATCTCAAGCGACAGTAACGTGGAATGGAAATTCAATGTGGGCGGATGGGACAGCCACTCACAGACTAGTCAATACTCTCTCAACCCGAGCCTGCTGCCATCCATCAGCGAAGACTCACGCATGCAAGACCGTTCTGTCAATCTTGGAGGCAAATACACCAATGTGATGGGCGGTGGGCACCAATGGGTAAGCGGCACTGAGGTTGAGCGCGTGCTTCGTACGCAGACCATTCTTGGTGCGTATGACTTTGGCACATCCCCTCTCAACGCTAATTCCGTTTTGCAAGCCAGCACCATGCGCTATGCCATTTATTCGCAGGATGAGTGGCAACTCACACCGAACTGGGCCACGCACCTTGGTGCGCGTTACGAAAGTCTGACCACCGAAGGCGCTACAGGTGTCACCGACGTAACAAATCGCAACAGCGTATTGACGCCTTTGTTGCACGCGATGTGGCGGCCCAATCCTGACAGCCGTGATCAGGTGCGCATGAGCTTGACCAAAAGCTTTAAAACACCCAGCATGCCTAGCCTGTTGGCGCGCCGGACGTATTCAAAAGATCCATCAAGTCCATCAAGCCCCGACACCATTGGTAACCCGAATCTCAAGCCTGAAGTGGCGACAGGGTTGGATGTAGCGGTTGAGCGTTATTTGCCTCAAGGTGGCGTGCTGAGTGCCAGTGCATTCCATCGCCGTGTACAAAACTTGATTCGTAATGTCACTAGCCCAGATGGCAGTGGCTATTTGTCTCGTCCTGAAAACATCAGTGAAGCCGTGACCGAAGGTATTGAGCTAGAGGCTAAATTTCGGATGGATCAATGGATTGACGACGCCCCTCACATCGATCTGCGCAACAACGTCAGCTTCTATCGTTCACGCGTGCTCAGCATCATGGGGCCTGATAACCGTCTAGACCAACAACCCAGCATGACGGCAAACCTCGGTGCGGATTACCGTTTGAAAGTTGTCCCGCTCACCGTTGGTGGCAACGTGAACTACAACCCTGGCTACAGCACTCGCTTAAGTGCTGAGCAGTTAACGGTGGTTTCTCAAAAGCGCGTGATGGATGTGTATGGTTTGTGGCGTGTCGATGGCGCTACTGCATGGCGCTTGACGCTGAGTAATCTTGATCCACGCAACTACAACACCGGCAGCGTTTACAGCGGTAATGGCGTGACAGAAAACAGCCGCACCCAAAACCGCAGCTGGACCAACGTGCAAATTCTTTTGGAGAAAAAACTATGACGCAACGTGACGGCGCTTGGTACGACCGCATGTACAACAACCGCGCCTTGGTGCCCGAGCATGCGGCCCACTTTGCGCATTGGAGCGAGACATCCGCACACGTGCGTGCCACGCACCGTTGTTTTCAAGATGTGGCCTATGGCCGTGGCTTGAACGAAACCTTGGATATTTTTCTTAGCGATACAGCCTCTGACAAAGCACCCGTGGTGGTTTTCATCCACGGCGGGTATTGGCGATCACTCGACAAGGCTGACCACTCGTTCATCGCCCCCACATTCACCGCACAAGGTGCGCATGTGGTGGTGCCCAACTATGCGCTATGTCCCGCAGTGACGGTGTCAGACATCACGCTGCAAATGGTCAAGTGCTTGGCATGGGTCTGGCGCAACATCCATCGCTTTGGTGGCGACCCCAGCCGCATCACATTGGTGGGGCATTCAGCAGGGGGTCACTTGGTGACCATGTTGCTGGCCTGTGATTGGAAAGCTTATGCCGCTGATTTGCCGGCACATTTGGTGACCAAAGCGTTGTCGATTTCTGGCTTGTACGAGCTTGCTTCGGTGCAAGCCACGCCGTACCTCAAAGACAGCTTGCGCTTGACCGACGATGTGGTGCTGCGCAACAGCCCAGCGTGGATGCCAGCCCCGAAGCAAGGCACGCTGTTTAGCGTAGCGGGAGGCATTGAGAGTGAAGAGTTCATTCGCCATAACTTTTTGATTCAGCAGTCCTGGGGCAAAGAACGCGTGCCTGTGGCCGAGACCTTAGAGGGCTTGCAACACTTCAGCATTGTCGAAGCGCTTACGCAGCCTGGTCACCGCTTGCACACGCTAGCGAGCGCGTTGCTTGCTAAACAATAGCGTCATTCATGTGCGTTATGTGTGAGGGGCTTCTAAAATCGCTTCATGCAATCTTTTGACGGGTTTGATACCCAACCGGTTTCGGTCACACCACAAACATCCCCCTTGCTCCAAGGCCTCAACAACGAACAAGCGGCGGCAGTGACATTGCCGCAGGCGCATGCCCTCATCTTGGCGGGCGCAGGTTCGGGCAAGACGCGGGTGCTGACCACGCGCATTGCGTGGCTCATGCAAACGGGGCAGGTGTCGCCGGGCGGTTTGTTGGCGGTGACGTTTACCAACAAGGCGGCCAAAGAAATGCTCACCCGTTTGTCGGCCATGCTGCCAGTGAATGTGCGTGGCATGTGGGTGGGCACGTTTCACGGGTTGTGCAACCGCTTTTTGCGTGCCCACTGGAAGATGGCCAACTTGCCACAGTCTTTCCAAATCTTGGACACCCAAGACCAGCTGAGTGCCATCAAGCGCTTGAGCAAGCAGTTTCAGGTGGATGACGAGCGTTACCCAGCCAAGCAAACCATGCGTTTCATCGCCAGTTGCAAAGAAGACGGCCTGCGCCCCAAAGACGTGGTGGTGCGTGACCCCGATGACCGTAAGCGTGTGGAGCTGTATGAGCTTTACGAAGCCCAATGCCAACGCGAAGGCGTGGTGGACTTTGGTGAACTCATGCTGCGCTCATATGAGCTGCTGCGCGACAACGATGCACTGCGCGAGCACTACCGCCGTCGCTTTCAGCACATCATGGTGGACGAGTTTCAAGACACCAACAAGCTGCAATACGCGTGGCTCAAACAGCTCGCTGGCCCTGTCGATGGCGGCGGTGGCACTATCTTGGCCGTGGGCGACGATGACCAAAGCATTTACGCCTTCCGCGGCGCACGCGTGGGCAACATGGCCGACTTTGTGCGCGAGTACAACGTGACCAACCAAATCAAGCTAGAGCAAAACTACCGCAGCTTCAGCAACATCTTGGACAGCGCCAACCACCTGATTAGCCACAACAAAGGCCGCTTGGGTAAAAACCTGCACACCACCCAAGGTGCTGGCGAGCCTGTGCGTGTGTATGAGTCGCCCACCGACTTTGCCGAAGCGCAATGGATGGTGGAAGAGATGAAGCAACTCTTGCGCGATGGCAAAGACGGCGACGGCACAAACGGTGTGCAGCACCGAAGCGAAATTGCGGTGCTCTACCGCAGCAACGCACAAAGCCGCGTGATTGAAACTGCGCTCTTCAACGCCGCCATGCCTTACCGTGTTTACGGTGGCTTGCGCTTTTTTGAACGCGCTGAGATCAAACACGCGCTGGCCTATCTGCGTTTGTTAGAGAACCCACGCGACGACACCAGCTTCATGCGCGTGGTCAACTTTCCGCCGCGTGGCATTGGGGCGCGCAGCGTCGAGCAGCTGCAAGACGCTTCGCGCGCCATGGGCTGCGCCATGAGTGATGCCGTCACTGCGGTGGCTGGCAAAGCAGGGGCCAACCTCAGCGCCTTTGTGGCCAAGATTGATGTGTTGCGCGAACAAACACAGGGTCAAAACTTGCGCCAAATCATTGAGCTGCTGCTGGACCACTCGGGCTTGATTGCCCACTACCAAACCGAGCGCGAAGGCCAAGACCGCATTGAAAACTTGCAGGAATTGGTCAACGCCGCCGAGAGCTTTGTGACGCAAGAAGGTTTTGGTCGTGATGCCATCGCCTTGCCGGTGGACGAGCACGGCCAGCCTGTGGTGATGGATGTGAATGCGGCCTCAGCTGACATAGCTGATGAAGCAGTCACTCGCCAGCCCGCAACTCAAACCATGATCAACGCAGACACTGGCGAAACCCTGTCGCCCTTGGCGGCCTTCCTCACGCACGCCGCGTTGGAGTCGGGGGACAACCAAGCGCAAGCGGGGCAAGACGCGATTCAGTTGATGACGGTGCATGCCTCCAAGGGCTTGGAGTTTGACTGTGTGTTCATCACGGGGATGGAAGAGGGCTTGTTCCCTCATGAAAATTCGATGAACGACTTTGATGGCCTCGAAGAAGAGCGCCGTCTCATGTATGTGGCCATCACGCGTGCGCGCAAGCGTTTGTACCTCAGCCATTCGCAGACCCGCATGCTGCATGGCCAAACGCGCTACAACCTGAAAAGCCGTTTCTTTGAAGAGCTGCCCGAGCACACGATGAAGTGGATCACACCTGCACGTTCAGCCTTTGCTGATGCCATGCCCTCAAGGCGCGATGCCTGGCAAAACCCTGCGTGGTCTAACAACGCTTGGGGCGGTGGTGCGGCCACTGCCGCAGCACCTTCGCCAGTGCCTCAGCGAGCTGCACCTATGGCCAGTGGCCCCAATGCTTGGGTGCGCAGCGGCGTGCAGGTATTTCACGCCAAGTTTGGTGAGGGTGCAGTGCTGAGCATCGAAGGTGTCGGCGACGATGCCCGTGCGCAGGTCAACTTCCCCCGTCACGGCACCAAGTGGCTGGCGCTGAGTGTGGCCAAGCTCACGCAGGTGTGATCATGCATAAATCACGTCTGAGGTGAAGCAGTCTTTGAAGCTGTAATACGACGAGCAAAAAAACATGGACGCCAGCATCAGCATGGCGGGCAGCAAGGCCATGGCTGCAAAGTCTCCATCGCCCACCAAGCCGCCAATGAGAGTGATGACCAAGGTGGTGCCCAAGAAAATGGCCGTCCACATCAAGCCAAATACCAAAAATGCACGCCAGTTGCTTAGGCATGCCACGGTGCTGAAGAACAAACTTTTTGTCCAGGGGACGCCATGCCAGTGCGTCAGGGCGGGGGCATGCCAAAACACCAAAGACAAGGGCAAATACAACATGAGCGACAGCCACATGGCGTTTTGAAAATCTGGCTCCATGATGGTGTCCATTTCCAGTGAGCCACCCAGCAAATACAACTTGGCAAAGTCGCCGCCGTCTATCAGTGTGGACAAGCCCATCACGCCTAAAAAGCACAGGGCGTAAATCAAACCCAACACAACCATGTTGCGCTTGCCTTCTGTGCCCGTTCTAAAGCCCGCCGCCAAGATGAATGGCATGGGGAATTTGCCCATCTCCACCTCGCGTGTGGCCGCCATCAGTCCCAAGGTGGCCGCAGGCAGCAGCATCAAGGCCAAAAAACTGCCCACCACAGGCACGATGGAGAGGATGGACATGCTGGCCATGAACATGAAGAACAAGCCCGTGAGTGCAAGTGGTTGCTTCCAAAAAGCGCGAATGCCTTGGCGCACCCAGAGCGAGCCAGTTTTTGCGGGAACGACGTTGAGTTTCATAGGTCAGAGTGTGACAGGGTGTGCCACACGCTGGCGCAACACACGCTCAAAGTGTGTGGGGTCGTGGGGTTGAAGCATGCTGGCTTCGCGCGGCAGGTGGAAGTCCCACAGGCGCGAAGTCCAAAAACGCAAGGCACCCGCACGCAACATGGGGTTGAGCAGCTGGCGCTCAGCGGGGGAGAAAGGCCGCACCGATTGGTAAGCGGCGATGAACGCTTGCGCTTTGGCTGCATCGTGCAGGCCATCAGCGTGGATGTCCTCATCGTGGTGGGTGCACCAGTCGTTCAAACACACGGCCAAGTCAAACAGCCAAGTGTCCACGCCTGCAAAGTAAAAATCGAAGAAACCACTCAGCTCGGGCGCTTCTGCGCTGCCATCAAACATCACGTTGTCGCGGAACAAGTCGGCGTGCACAGGGCCACGGGGCAGGGCGGTGTAGGCCGACGAGGCTGCAGTGTGGTTTTGGTAGGCCAGTTCAGTTTGAATCAGCGCAGCTTGCGACTCGTTCAAATACGGCAGCACCACTGGCACGGTGTCGTTCCACCAAGGCAGGCCGCGCAGGTTGGGTTGTTGGCGGTTGTAGTCGCGGCCAGCTAAGTGCATGCGGGCCAGCATGTCGCCCACAGCGGCGCAGTGGGCAGCGGTGGGGCTGAGTTCGCTTTTTCCGCGCAAGCGATTGACCACCGCAGCAGGTTTGCCTTTAACGGTGAGCAAGATGTCACCGTCTTGGTTAGACACAGGGTCTGGCACAGGAATACCGCCTTGTGCCAAGTGTTTCATCAGGTAGAGATAAAACGGCAGTTGCGCGTGCGTGAGGCGCTCAAACAGCGTGAGCACGAATTGGCCTTCGCTGCTGGTAAGGAAGTAATTGGTGTTCTCAATCCCGCCTTGGATGCCCTTGAGTTCGACCAGTTCGCCAAGCTTGAGTTGGGTCAGCAGTTCTTGCGCGGAGGACTCTGAAACTTCGGTGAAAACTGCCATGACTGCCAAGGTATTAAAAGTTGATGCCATTGTAGTTGGCGCTTAGGTGACAGTTTGGCTTTTGGTGCTGGGCTCGCTTGGGGGCTGAGGGATGAGCGGGTTCCTCATGCTGGGGTACCAGAAATCGTCACCCGCTCATCCCTCAACCCCCAAGACTACGACCTGCGGGGTTGTGGCTCCGCTGTCGCGATTGCCACCTAATTACTTTGTCCAGAACTCTCTCTTGCGTGGCAATGTGCCAAAGGCACGAGCCACGCAGCAGGCGTGCCAAAACCTATGTCGCAGACTGGGCGTGGCTGGTGGGCGTCGCCATGATTTCTGGTACTCCAGCATGAAGCAGCGACGCCCACCAGCCGCGTCCAGCGAGCCCAGCAATAAAAAACACACAAGGCACAATCACAACCTATGAGTGAATCCAAAACATTGCTGCTGGTCGACGGCTCCAGCTACCTATACCGCGCTTTCCATGCCATGCCCGACCTCCGCGCTGTGCCAGGCGACCCAACCAGCGCCGCCACAGGTGCGATTCGCGGCATGATCAACATGATGCAGGCCCTGCGCAAAGAGGTGCCCACTCAGTTGGCCGCTTGTGTGTTTGACGCCAAAGGCCCCACTTTCCGCGACGAGATGTACCCCGCTTACAAAGCCAACCGCTCGCCCATGCCTGATGACTTGCGCTCGCAAATCGAACCCATCCACGCCATGGTACGTATGTTGGGCTGGACGGTGTTGGATGTACCGGGCGTCGAGGCCGACGACGTGATTGCCACTTTGGCCGTGACTGCTGCCAAGCAAGGCGTGACGGTGGTGGTGTCGAGTGGTGACAAAGATTTGAGCCAGTTGGTGAACGAACACATCACCATCATGGACACCATGAACGGCAAAAAGCGAGACGTGGCTGGCGTGACCGCTGAGTTTGGCGTGCCGCCGAATTTGATGATCGACTATCAAACCTTGGTGGGCGACACGGTGGATAACGTGCCCGGTGTAGCCAAGGTCGGCCCCAAGACCGCCGCCAAGTGGCTGATGGAATACGGCTCGCTCGACAACTTGCTGCAAAACGCCAGCGCCATCAAAGGCGTGGCGGGCGAGAACCTGCGTCAAGCTGTTGAGTGGCTGCCTACAGGCCGCCAGCTGGTGACCATGAAAACCGATTGTGATTTGTCGGCTTATGTGCCGGGCTTGCCCGCACTCGATGCTCTGCACTTGGCCGAGCCAGACAAGCCTGCACTGCAAACCTTTTACGAAACCTATGGCTTCAAAGGTTTGGCTCGCGCTATTAGCGAAGGCACAGACATAAACAGTGCGGCTGGCAACAAATACGCTAAACCTAAGTTTGAACCCAACCCCAGCCTATTTGACGAACCCGAGGCAGTGGTGTCGGCCGTGACCGACAAGCATTACGACTGTGTGCTGGAGTGGGCCATGTTTGACACATGGCTGGCCAAACTCAATGCTGCCGAGCTGGTGGCGTTTGACACCGAGACCACATCACTCGACGCCATGCGCGCTGAGATTGTGGGCTTGAGCTTTTCAGTCAAGCCGGGCGAAGCGTGCTACATCCCGCTGGCGCACAGCTATGGTGATGCACCCACACAGCTGCCCATCAATGAAGTGCTGGCCAAACTCAAGCCTTGGTTTGAAAACGCCGACATCAAGAAGCTGGGCCAACACATCAAATACGACCGCCACGTCATGGCCAATCACGGCATTGAGGTGAAGGGCTACGCGCACGACACCATGCTGGAAAGTTATGTGCTGGAAGTGCACAAGCCCCACGGCCTAGCCAGCTTGGCCGAGCGGCATGTGGGCCGCAAAGGTTTGAACTACGAAGACCTGTGCGGCAAAGGCGCGCACCAAATTCCGTTCTCGCAAGTCGACGTGGCGCGTGCCACCGAATACTCGTGCGAAGACTCCGACATGACGCTGGATGTGCACCAAGTGCTGTGGCCACGCTTGCAATCCGACGACAAACTGCGCTTCATCTATGACCTAGAAATTCAAAGCTGTGAAGCGCTGTATCGCATCGAGCGCAAAGGTGTGTTGAT
>CAJBHE010000112.1 GCA_903952885.1 uncultured Burkholderiales bacterium | reverse complement strand
TGGAAGCGCGTGTTGGTGTTTGTGGCTACGCGCTACGCGTGTGAGCATGTGGCCAACAAGCTCTACAAGGCGGGCGTGTTTGCCACGGCGTTCCATGGCGAGATGAGCCAAGGCTCACGCCAAGACGTGTTGGCCGAATTCAAAGAAGAACGTTGGGAAGTGCTGGTCACCACCGACCTAGCCGCACGCGGCATCGATATCGCGCAGCTGCCTGTGGTGGTCAACTACGACCTGCCGCGCTCAGCCACTGATTACACCCACCGCATTGGTCGCACAGGGCGTGCAGGCGCTAGTGGCGAAGCCGTGAGCTTTGTCACTGCTGCCACGCTGGGGCATTGGCAGCTGATTCAAAAGCGTGCCCAAGTGCAGCTTTCCGTGGAGGTGCTGGAAGGTTTTGAGCCTACCGAAGTGTTTCTTCCTGCCTTACCACTGAATCACGGCTCGGGCGGTATCAAAGGCAATCGTCCTAGCAAGAAGGATAAGTTACGCGCGGCAGCGGGTGTTCATGCCGAGCCATCCAGCGGTTGAGGCTTGAGTTCTTAAAAGTTTGAAATATAAAAGCCACCTGCAAAGGTTGCTTTAGGCATGTGCTTTCAATCGTCTAAGTCGTCAAAGCCATCAAACGCATGGCGTTCTTGATGCTCCAGCGCTTCACCTGCAGGGCGTTTGGTTCGCACGCCGGGCTTGGCCAGTAGTTCCAAATAAAACTTTGTCGCTTGGTTGGCTACCGCGTTGTCGATGCAGGTGATGACGTTGGCCAAGTGCACCACTTCGGCGGCTTCTTCGGTCAAGCCAAATTTGCAATCAAAGTCCCAAAAGTCAGCGCCTTCAGGCACGTCGCGGCGGCGTTCACGCTTGAGGTATTTGCGTATGTCGTGCTTGATGGCTTCCAGCAAACGCTCTGGGTGTTTGCCTTCAACCTGGAGTTGAAATGTTTTTTTCATGAGTGTCCTTTGGGAAAATGCGCCGTGTCAGGACGAAAGTCTAAAAATGCAGTTAAGGCTTAAAGCGGTATTTGAGTTGAAAGCTGATCGCGCCGTGTAATTTGTCATGCACAGTGGGTACCAAGCTCACGTTCAGTCCCAATTGTCGTCCCTCAAGGGCGACCACAGGAATGAGGGCCGGAAACCAGCCGCCATGGTTGGCGTTGGGGTAGCCATTGAAGCCGCCAACTACGGCTCCTAATTTGAACGGTCCGATGTCAAACGGCATGACGTAAAGACCTAAATAGTGCGAGGTTGCGCGGTTGCTGTTTTCAAACACGCCAGCGGTGAGCGAGTAAGTGTCGTTAAGTGGAACCTCAATACCCAACCCCGTATTTGTATTGTTCAGGTTTTTATCGCGTTCAAAATGGTAAGAATAAAAGCCTGGGTTGACCCATGTTCTTGCCAAATCAACGGCATATGCTGCTGGCAATAATGTCGCAGCTGCTAGGGCAAGAACCAGTTTTTTCATAACTGCGCAAAAACCTCAGCTGCCGCCGCCACAGTTTCAGCAATGTCTGCGTCGGTGTGTGCGGCGCTCACAAAGCCTGCTTCGTACAACGCAGGCGCAATGTACACACCACGGTCAAGCAAGCCGTGGAAGAGTTTGTTGAACTTGGGGCTGTCGCTGGTCATGACCTTGGCGTAGTTGCATGGCAACTCGGGCAACAAGAAGAAGCCAAACATGCCGCCTTGGCAGTCGCCGCTGAATGGCACGCCTGCTTTGGCGGCTGCACCTGTCAGTCCGTCCACCAAGCTTTGTGTGCGTGCACCCAAAGCTTCATAAAAGCCAGGCTTGGCAATTTCGCGCAAGGTGGCCAAGCCACAGGCGGTGGCCACAGGGTTGCCGCTCAAGGTGCCTGCTTGGTACACAGGGCCGGTAGGCGCCAGTTGCGACATGATGGCGCGCGGGCCACCAAAGGCTGCCAGCGGCATGCCGCCGCCAATGACTTTGCCCAAAACGGTCACATCGGGTTTGAAGCCTGGAATGAGTTTGGCGTAAACGCTTTGGGCGCTGCCGAGCGCGACGCGGAATCCCGTCATGACTTCATCAAACACAAACAATGCACCGTATTCGGTGCACAACTCGCGGCAGCGTTTCATGAACGGCACGCTCGCACGCACAAAGTTCATATTGCCCGCGATGGGTTCGATCATCACGCAGGCCAGTTCTTTGCCGTGCAATGCAAAAGCTTCTTCAAGTTGCGCGATGTTGTTGTACTCCAGCACCAAGGTGTCGCGCACCACTTCGGGCGGCACGCCTGCGCTGGTGGGGTTGCCAAAGGTGGCAAGTCCCGAACCTGCTTTGACCAACAAAGCATCGCAGTGGCCGTGGTAGCAGCCCTCAAACTTGATGAACTTGTTGCGGCCCGTTGCGCCACGCGCCAAGCGCAACGCACTCATGCCCGCTTCGGTGCCTGAGCTGACCAAACGCACCATCTCCATCGAGGGCACGTGCTTCAAAATTTCTTCTGCCAGTTCAATCTCGCGTTCGGTGGGCGCGCCGAATGAAAAGCCATCCAAGGCTGCTTTTTGCACTGCCTCCAGTACCACGGGGTTGCCGTGGCCCAAGATCATCGGGCCCCATGAACCGATGTAGTCGATGTACTTTTGGCCATTGGCATCCCAAAAGTAAGCGCCTTGCGCGCGTTGCACAAAGCGAGGTGTGCCGCCCACGGCGCGAAAGGCGCGGACGGGGGAGTTCACGCCGCCGGGAATAACTTGGGCCGCGCGGTCAAACAGGGTTTGGTTCAGATCGGTCATGGTGTGCCAGGGTTCAATGTTTGGTTTCGTGTCGGGGAAGCGAAAAGTCTTCAGCGGTGGCGGGAAGGCCGTCTGTGACATCACCTTCCTCGCCTTCAGCGTCTTCTTCGGCCCAAAACATGCGATCGGGCAGCACGTGTCCCATGCCGGGCCTGAAGCCGCAGTTGAGGCTTTGGTCGAGGTAGTTCAGGGCCTCGCGGGTGGCCAGCTCTAGGTCTGTGCCTGCGGCCAGCACGGCAGCCAGTGTGATGCTCAGTGTGTCGCCAGCACCAGAGAACAAGGCATCAAACCGTTCAAACCGCTCGGTCATGATCACCGTGTGAGCGGTGGCCAAGGCGTTTTCAATGTGTTGGTCGGGCTGGTTGATGCCCGTCACCAACACATAAGGCACGCCCACTTCGGCAGCAGCGCGGGCAATGTCGCGGGGGCTTGGGCTTTTCTCGTTGCTCCAGTCTGGCAGGAGCCAGCGCCACAAGGTGTTGTGGTTGCCGACCAGCACGGTGGTTTGGGGCAATATCAGCTCGCGAAATGCGTCCAGGTAGGCGTCAATTTTTTCGTCTTCCCACCAAGACAGGTTGGGCATGAAAGCAACCACTGGCACATCAGCATAGTCGGTGCTGATTTCGGCAATCACGCTCAGGTTATCGGGGCTGCCGCAAAACCCAACTTTGATGATTTGCACGCCCACGTCTTCCAGCACGCTGCGTGCTTGCTCGGCCACCGCGTCGTCGTCAAAGGCGATGTGGTCAAAAATCTCAGCCGTGTCTCGCATGTAGGCACCTGTCACCACGGGAAGGGCGTGTGCACCGACGGAAGCAGCTGCCAAAATGTCAGCAGACAAGCCGCCCGCCCCGCTGGGGTCGCTGGCGTTGAAAACCAAGATGCAAGGGGGCGCTCCGCTGGTTTCGCCAGACAGAGGAATTTCGGTGGGGAGGGGGGTGTTTTCTAGCGCCATAAGTGGGTCGATACAATCCAATTCATTCTATGCGTTGATGAAAGAAATACCGTGGCCAATACTTGGATGTGTCTGATTTGTGGATGGATTTACGACGAAGAGGCTGGCGCGCCTGAGCACGGCATTGCCCCTGGCATCGCTTGGGCTGATGTGCCCATGAATTGGACCTGTCCAGAGTGCGGCGCGCGTAAAGAAGACTTCGAAATGGTGCAAATCTAATCGCTATGCAAGTCCGCGCACAGTTTGAAAGCCATGTGTTGGCCTTGCTGCGCCATCGCCCAGCTATCAATTTACAAGCTGCACGCGAGTTAGAGCTGTTGTGTCAGCGACAGCTAGACGCTGAAACCATCGCTGGCTGGCGCACCTTTTGGTCGCTGGCCACCCACTTTTTTGAGGGCCTGCGTTTGGCCCCCAACCGCAGCATTGAAGAAGCCGAAGCCAGTGCGGCCTCGCAGGTGTTGAGTGGCTTGCAATTGCGTGAGCAGTTCAACGAACATGACAAGCCTGTGGAAGACAGCTTGCAAGTCATCAACCACTTGCTGTTTTTAGAGCAGGCCGATGTGATTTCTCAGCGCTTGGTGAGCATCTTGAATGACTGGTCTGAGTCGCCCGAGTCTGACCTGCCAACCGAAGCTCAACTGGATGTGCAAAGCATGGCCCAACTGGCGCAAGACGTGCAGCTCACAGCCGTGCAACAAGTGGCCGATTCATTGGCTGTGCAACTGGCCCGTCTGCGTGCCAAGCGCGTGGCCGACGACATCAAAACCAGCCTCAGCGGCGCCCAAGAGGTGAGCCGCTTGCTGCAACACTTCGCGGTGGGTAGCGTGCGCGAGCCACAGTCAAGTGTGCTGGCTGCTCTCAGGGGCGACTAGCCTCTGATCTTGGACTCGCCTCGCTTTTTATTTCACCTTCTTCACCACTGCATACCGCTCTAGCGTCAGAGCCCGAGCCTCTGCATGGTCCACGACGGGTCTTGGGTAATCGCGCCCCAGCACCAAGCCTGCTTCTTCTAACTCCAAAGGCTTCGCCAACCAAGGTGCGTGGATGGCTTTGTTGTTGAGCTTGGACAGCGCTGGGACGTAGCGGCGAATGAACTTGCCCTCGGGGTCAAACTTTTCGCTTTGGTTGGTCGGGTTGAAGATGCGAAAGTAAGGCTGCGCATCGCAGCCACTAGAGCTGGCCCACTGCCAGCCGCCGTTGTTGGCTGCGAGGTCAAAGTCGTTCAGGTGCTCGGCGAAATAGCGCTCGCCCCAGCGCCAATCAATGCCAAGGTCTTTGGTCAAGAAGCTCGCCACCACCATCCGCAAGCGGTTGTGCATGTAGCCGGTTTGGTTGATTTGCGCCATGGCCGCGTCTACCAGCGGGTAGCCCGTGCGGCCCTCGCACCACGCGGCAAACAGTTCTTTGGCATGTTTGTGGTGGTCCCATTTGATGTCGTTGTATTCGGGCTTGAACGCACCCGTCACCACGCGCGGGTGGTGGTGCAAGATTTGGTGATAAAAGTCGCGCCAAATCAGCTCTGACAGCCACACCTCTGCACCTGCCGAACCCACCCGCATGCGCTTGAGCGCGGTCGATACCAGTTGGCGAATCGACACCGTGCCAAAGCGCAAATGCACGCCCAAGTAGCTGGGGCCTTTGATGGCGGGGAAGTTGCGGGTTTCGTCGTAACGGTCCATGCGGTCGAAGAAATCTTCAAACAAAGCCAAGCCGCCAGGGCTGCCTGTTGGTACATGCAAGTTGCTGAGGTTGGTGGCTTCAAAGCCGATGCCGGCCAAGCTTGGCACGGGCAGCTGGTAGGCCTTGGGTCTTGCGGCCAAAGCCTTGATGTACTTGCCCACGGGATAAGACTTCAAAAAATAGTCGTTCACCTTTTGCAGCCATGCGTTTTTGTAGGGGGTGAACACGCCGTAGGGCTTGCCCATTTGGGTCAGCACCTCGCTGCGCTCAAAAATCACATGGTCTTTGAAGGTTTGAAAACCAATACCAAAGTTGGCTAAACCGCCACGCACTTGGGCGTCGCGGGCCTGCGCATCGGGCTCGTCGTCGTGGTTGGCAAACACCTCTTGCACGCCCAGTTCGTGGGCCAAACGTGGCACTTCATCCGCAGCCACGGCATGGCGCACGATCAGGCCTGCACCAGCTTGGCCCGCCACGGCGTGCAACTCGGCGTCAAGGGCGACCAGCGACTCTCGGATGAACTCTACACGGCGGTCGGCGCGGGGCAGTCTGTCCAAAATGGCTTTGTCAAACACAAACACGCAATGCACTTGCTTGCAGCTTTTGAGCGCGTGAAACAGCGCCGCGTTGTCAAACGCGCGCAGGTCGCGGCGAAACCACATCAGACCTTTGTCGACGTGGGGCGAATGGTGTGTGAGCTTTGACATGTTCACCCTTTAAAATTGCTGCATGTCTGCTGATTCTCTCTCCATCAACCTCACGCATCATTTTTTGATTGCCATGCCCGGTTTGGAGGACGAGACTTTTGCCAAAAGCGTGGTCTATGTGTGCGAGCACAGCGAACGTGGCGCGATGGGTTTGGTGATCAACAAACCAGGTGAGCTGTCCATGAAGGGTTTGTTCGAAAAAGTCGACTTGCCCCTGCACCGCCAAGACCTCATGAACGCGGCAGTCTTGAAAGGCGGTCCCGTGCACACCGAGCGCGGTTTTGTGTTGCACGATGCCTTGTGGAGCCATGAGGCTGAGCCTGTGGGCGAAGCCCCTGCACAACAATCCTTGCTGGAAGGCGACGTCAGCCCAGAGTTAGCGCAAGAAGCAGCGGCTCTCAACGCTGTGAGCGAACAAGAATCGGTGTACGCCTCCACCATGACCATTCCTGGTGGCCTTGAGATGACCACCTCCAAAGACGTGCTCGAAGCGCTGTCCATCGGCGCAGGCCCAAAGCGCGTGTTAATTTCCTTGGGTTACTCGGCTTGGGGCGAAGGCCAGCTAGAGTCTGAGCTGGCTGAAAACAGCTGGCTGACAGTGGGTGCAGACATGGCGGTGATTTTTGACACACCGGTTGAGCAGCGTTATGAAAGTGCCATGAAGTTGTTGGGCTTGGAGTCGTGGATGTTGTCCGGCGAGGTGGGACATTCATGATTGAACAAGCCGCACCTTTGGCCTCTGCGCTTAAGCCCGACGTGCCAGCCCACTTTCAATCTTTCTTAGCCTTTGACTTCGGTGTCAAACGAACCGGCGTCGCCTATGGCAGCCGCTTGTTGCGTGAGGCACAACCGCAAGTCACGGTCAACGCCGAAGGCGATGCCCGTTGGGCCCTCATCACCCAACGCATTGCCGAGTGGCAGCCCAATGCACTGGTGGTGGGCGTGCCGTATTACCCAGACGGCACGGCGCACGAGAACACGGCCAAAGCCAAAAAATTTGCACGTCAGTTGAATGGGCGTTTCAACTTGCCTGTGTTTGAAGTGGACGAGCGTTACAGCACCACCGAAGCCCACAGTCAGGGTGCCAAAGATGCAGACGCTGCATCGGCTTGCATCATCCTCAATCAATTTTTTCGAGAGAACTTATGAGTACCCAAGGAAACCTCATGTTGGATGCAGAAAGTTTGTACACCGAGCTGCTCAAAGGCGTGCGCAGCATGCTCACGCCCACCACACGTTTGGTGGGCATCACCTCGGGTGGTGCTTGGTTGGCGGCGCGTTTGCAAAATGATTTGAAGCTTGAAGGGGAGGCCGGCAGCATTTCATCGGCCATGCACCGGGACGACTTTGCACAACGCGGCTTGGCCGATGGCGGCCAAACCAAGCTGCCGTTTGAAGTGAACGGCGCACACCTCATCGTGCTGGATGATGTGCTCTACACCGGCCGCACCATTCGTGCTGTGCTCAATGAGTTGTTTGACTATGGCCGTCCTGCCCATGTGCAGCTGGCCGTGTTGGTCGACCGTGGTGGCCGTGAGCTGCCCATTCAGGCCGACTACGCGGCAGCGCGTGTGGCCTTGCCCGCCACCCAATCGCTGGCGCTGACCAAAGACGACCACGGCCAATTTAACTTTTCAGTCGAGAGCGAATAAAGGCGAGACATGCTCTACAAACGCAACCCCCAACTCAACAAAAACGGCGAGCTGATTCACCTGCTCTCCACTGAAGGTCTGTCGCGCAACATCTTGACGCACATCCTCGACACCGCAGCCAATTTCGTCTCGGTCAACGACCGTGAAGTGAAGAAGGTGCCGCTCTTGCGCGGCAAGAGTGTGTTCAACCTGTTCTTCGAAAACAGCACGCGCACACGCACCACGTTCGAGATTGCCGCCACACGTTTGTCGGCCGATGTGTTCAACCTCGACATCGCACGTTCATCGGCTGCCAAGGGCGAGTCGCTGCTCGACACCATCGCCAACTTGAGCGCGATGGCCGCTGATATTTTTGTGGTGCGTCACAGCGAGTCGGGT
>CAJBHE010000111.1 GCA_903952885.1 uncultured Burkholderiales bacterium | reverse complement strand
GCCAACGACTTCGGCTTCGAAGAAACCGCCGACCAACGAGCCGCCATCCACGCCGTCATACAGGACATGATCAGCCCCCGTCCCATGGACCGATTGGTGTGTGGCGACGTGGGCTTTGGCAAAACCGAAGTGGCTCTGCGTGCCGCATTCGTGGCCGTAACCGGCGGCAAACAAGTAGCGCTCTTGGCCCCCACCACCTTGCTGGCGGAGCAACATTTCCAAACACTCACCGACCGCTTCAGCAAATGGCCCATCAAGATTGCCGAGATGAGCCGTTTCCGTTCGGCCAAAGAAATCACCGCAGCTGCCAAAGGTTTGGCCGAGGGCCAAGTCGACATCGTGGTGGGCACGCACAAGCTACTCAGTGAGTCGGTCAAGTTCAAAGACCTGGGCCTGCTCATCATCGACGAAGAGCATCGCTTTGGCGTGCGCCACAAAGAGGCCATGAAAGCCATGCGCGCCGAGGTGGATGTGCTCACGCTCACCGCCACACCCATTCCGCGTACGCTCGGCATGGCGCTAGAAGGCCTGCGTGATTTGAGCGTCATCGCTACCGCACCCCAACGCCGCTTGGCCATCAAAACCTTTGTGCGTAACGAAGGCAATGGCGTGATTCGAGAGGCCGTGTTGCGTGAACTCAAACGCGGTGGCCAGTGCTATTTCTTGCACAACGACGTGGCAACCATTGAAAACCGTCGCGCACAGCTGGAAGAGCTACTGCCCGAAGCCCGCATTGCGGTGGCCCACGGTCAAATGCCAGAGCGCGAACTCGAGCGCGTCATGCGCGACTTCGTGGCCCAGCGCTACAACATGCTGCTGTGCTCCACCATCATCGAAACTGGCATTGACGTGCCCAGCGCCAACACCATCATCATGAGCCGCGCCGACAAGTTTGGTTTGGCTCAGCTGCACCAGTTACGCGGTCGCGTGGGCCGCAGCCACCACCAAGCCTATGCCTACCTCATGGTGCCCGACACCCAGGGCCTAACCAAACAAGCCTCGCAACGCTTGGATGCGATTCAACAAATGGAAGAACTCGGATCAGGCTTTTACCTCGCCATGCACGACCTTGAAATTCGTGGTGCGGGCGAAGTGCTGGGCGAAAACCAAAGCGGCAATATGTTGGAAGTGGGCTTTCAGCTTTACAACGAAATGTTATCTGAAGCCGTGCGCGCTTTGAAGAATGGCGAAGAGCCAGACTTGCTCAGCCCATTGAGTGCCACCACCGAAATCAACCTGCACGCCCCCGCACTGCTGCCCGACGACTACTGCGGCGATGTGCACCTGCGCTTGTCTTTCTACAAAAAATTGGCCACGGCAAAAACGGGCGATCAAATCGATGCGCTGCTCGAAGAAATTGTGGACCGCTTTGGCAAACTGCCCGCGCAAGCGCAAACCCTCATCGATGTACACCGCCTGCGCGTGCAAGCCCGCAGCTATGGCGTCACCAAGGTAGACGCTGCGCCCAGTGTGACACACATTAGCTTCAAACCCAACCCACCGTTTGATGCCATGCGCATCATCGAGCTGGTGCAAAAAAACAAGCACATCAAACTGGCAGGCAACGACCGTTTGCGCATCGAGCGAGAACTGCCTGAGCCCCAAGCTCGTGCACAAATGGTGCGAGATGTGTTGCGCTCGTTAGGGACACCCAAAACACCAGCTGCCAAAGCCGCTGAAACGCAGTCATAACCCAAGACTCACACGATAATTTTTAAATGACTTCTGCCACCGAATTTGCCCCCGGCCTTGCCATCCAAGGCTTCACCGCTCCCCTGAAACTCCAAGACTTCAAACTCATCGCGTTTGACATGGACTCGACGCTCATCAACATCGAGTGCATCGACGAAATCGCCGATGCCGCAGGCCGCAAGGCCGAGGTGGCAGCCATCACCGAGGCAGCAATGCGCGGTGAGATCACCGATTTCAAAGACAGCTTGCGCCGCCGCGTGGCGCTGCTCAAAGGCGTGCCCGAGGCCGCGCTGTACGAGGTGTTTGAACAGCGCCTGCGCTTGAACCCCGGCGCCAAAACACTGGTGGACACCTGCAAAGCCCACGGCATGAAAGTGTTGTTGCTCAGCGGTGGCTTTACCTTCTTTGCCGACCGTGTGTGCGAGATGCTCAACATCGACTATGCCCGCAGCAACGTGCTGGCGATTGACAACGGCCACCTCACGGGCGATGTGGTGACGCAAGACTGGGGCGACATTTGCGACGGCGCAGAAAAGCGCAAGATGCTGCTGCACATCTGCACGCAAATGGGCATCAGCCCCAAACAAGCCATTGCCATGGGCGACGGCGCGAACGATTTGCTGATGATGGGCGAAGCGGGCTTGTCAGTGGCGTACCACGCCAAACCCAAGGTGCGCGAGCAAGCGATGGTGGCCATCAACGACGGTGGCTTAGACCGTTTGCTGGAAGTCGTCAAAACCTAATGTGCCGTTCGCAGCGGTGCTGCTGAATGCGCGTCACTGTTCAACACGCAACAAGCTCCTGACTTAGCGCAACGCGTTGTAAATCGTTTGCGCCAACTCTTCCGAAATACCTTCCACGGTACACAGGTCTGCCACGCTGGCATCACCCACGCCGCGTGCGCCGCCAAAGCGCTGTAGCAGCTTGGCGCGCTTCTTTGGCCCAACCCCCGGAATTTCTTCGAGTTTGCTACCACCCACGCGCACTTTGGCGCGTGCGGCACGCATGCCAGTAATGGCAAAGCGATGGGCTTCGTCGCGAATTTGCGCGACCAGCATTAATGCAGCGGAGTCACGACCGAGGTAGACCTTCTCGCGGCCATCGGCAAACACCAGCTCTTCGAGGCCCACTTTGCGGCCTTCGCCTTTCTCCACACCCACGATGCGCGAGAGGTCGAGCCCGAGCGACTCAAACACCTCACGCGCCATCGACACTTGACCCTTGCCGCCGTCAATCAGCACCAGGTCGGGCAGCTTGCCCTCGCCCGCACGCACGGCCTCGGCCAACTTGCTGTAGCGACGCACCAGCACTTGACGCATGGCGGCGTAATCGTCGCCACCCGTGATACCTTCGATGTTGTAGCGGCGGTATTCGGCGCTCTGCATTTTGTGGTGATGAAACACCACGCACGAGGCCTGCGTCGACTCGCCCGAGGTGTGCGAAATGTCAAAGCACTCCACACGGAACTGCTCTAAATCTTCAGGCGCTAAATCCAGCGCATCCACCAAGGCACGCGTGCGCGCTTGTTGCGATCCCTCTTCGGCCAGCAAGCGGGCCAGTTGAATGTCAGCGTTTTGTTGTGCCATTTCTAGCCACACGCGGCGTTGCTCGCGCGGGTTGTGCACGGCGGTGATCTTCACGCCCGTTTGGTCAATCAAGGCTTGCAGCAGTTCTTTGTCAACTGCATGGCTGGTGATGAGTGCGGGCGGCACAGGCACATCCAAGTAGTGCTGACTCAAAAACGCGTCCAGCACTTCCACAGGCTCAGCATCGTCCACATGCACGGGGAAATAAGGCCGGTCGCCCAAATGACGGCCACCGCGCACCATGGCCAGGTTGACGCAGGCTTTGCCGCCCTGCACTTTGACAGCGAGGATGTCCACGTCTTGGTCGCCCACCGTGTCCACTGCTTGCTGGTGCAGCACTTTGGAGAGTGCGCTCATTTGGTTGCGCAGCTCGGCTGCTTGTTCAAACTCAAGTTTTTCTGCGTGCGCCATCATGCGGGCTTCCACGCTGGACATCACCTCTTGCGTTTCGCCGCGCAGCAAGCGCATGGCGCTGTCCACATCGCGCTGGTAATCGGGCACAGAGATCAGGCCCACGCACGGCCCCGAACAACGCTTGATTTGATACAGCAAACACGGACGCGTGCGGTTGTTGAACACCGTGTCTTCGCAGGTGCGCAAACGAAACACTTTTTGCAACAGCTGAATGGCTTCGCGCACCGCCCACACGCTGGGGTAGGGGCCAAAGTAGTCGTGGCGTTTGTCTACAGCGCCTCGGTAGTAAACCACGCGGGGCACTTGCAGTGGGTTGACGCTCAGATGGTTGCCCGTGCTGGGATGGGCAATGTTGGGATTAGCCAAGGCAACTGGCGATCCGGCCAGCTTGGCAGCATCACTCTTTTTCACTGGCAAGCCGCGCGTCATCTTCAAATACGGGTAGCTCTTGTCATCCCGAAACAAGATGTTGTACTTGGGCTTGAGCGTTTTGATGAGGTTGTTCTCAAGCAGCAGCGCCTCGGCCTCAGAGCGCACCACCGTGGTTTCCATGCGCACGATCTTGGTCACCATGTGACCGATGCGGGATCCGCCATGGTCTTTTTGGAAATAGCTGGACACCCGCTTCTTCAAGCTGTTGGCCTTGCCCACATACAGCACTTGATCTTGTGCATCAAAGTAGCGATAAACGCCGGGCAAGGCGGGCAAGCTGGCCACCAGCTCTAAAAGCTCGGGCGGGTGACGCGGCGCAGTGTTTTCTGGCGCTGCGTCTGAAGAGGATTTAGACATGCCTGTATTGTGGACAATCTAAGGCGTGAAATCAGACACCCATTCATCACCCTTACTGCGTTGGGACATTTTTTGTCGCGTCATCGACAACCATGGCGACCTCGGCGTTTGTTGGCGGTTGAGTGCCGACCTCGCGCAACGCGGCCATACCGTGCGCTTGTGGGTGGACGATTCCTCCGCCTTGGCGTGGATGGCCCCAAAGGGTTGCACTGGTGTCACCGTGCATGCGTGGCCCATTGCGAGAGCTCTGCAAGACTTAGTTTTAGACACCACATTCCAAGTAGGCGACGTGGTCATTGAAGCCTTCGGCTGCAAACTCCCCGAAGCATTTCAGGCGTTGATGGCGCGAACCAAATCCGTGTGGATCAACCTCGAATACCTCAGTGCCGAAGCTTATGTGGCCCGCTCGCACGGCCTGGCGTCGCCCGTAATGAGCGGCCCAGCAAAAGGCGAAACCAAATGGTTTTTCTTTCCTGGCTTCACACCAGACACGGGCGGTTTGTTGCGCGAGCCAGATTGGCTTGATAAGTTTGACCGTACCGCATGGCTCAGCAGTCTGCCAATCAACAAACCCATCACGCACAACGAGCGACTCATCAGCCTGTTTTGCTACGAACCCGCAGCCTTGCCCGAGTTGCTGAAGCAACTCAGCCAAGCGGACGAGCCCACCCGCCTCCTCGTGGCCCAAGGTCGCCCCAGCGCAGCCGTGGAATCTGCGACACAAGCACTGCAGATGCCCAGCTGCGGCGAAGGCCAGTTGCACATCAGCACAATCCCCTACTTCAGCCAAACCGAGTTTGGCCACCTTTTGTGGGCTTGCGACTTCAACTTTGTGCGTGGCGAGGACTCGCTGGTGCGAGCACTGTGGGCTGGCCAGCCCTTTGCATGGCATATCTACCCGCAAGAGGATTTGGCACACCACAACAAGCTGCAGGCGTTTCAAGCGATGCTGGATATGCCAACGGATTTAAAACAATTTCATTCGGTTTGGAATGATCTAGAAACAGGCCCCCTTCCCGCGCTATCCCGCGCCAGGCTTGAGCGGTGGCGCGATTGGAGCAGCCAAGCGCAGCAACGATTGCTAGCCCAAACCGACCTCACCACCCAATTAATCAGATTTGTGGCTCAAAAACGTTAAAATAAGCGGCTTTGCGAACCCCGTCGCAGCTTGAGCTGCATGGGCCACAACCCCCTAAGAAAACCTCACACTATGAAAACCGCTCAAGAAATCCGCGTTGGCAACGTCATCATGCACGGCAAAGACCCTATGGTTGTTCTGCGCACCGAATACCAACGTGGCGGCCGTGGCTCTTCCACCGTTCGCATGAAATTAAAAAGCTTGATCGCCAACTTCGGTACCGAAGTCGTGTTCAAGGCAGACGACAAGATGGACCAAGTCATCTTGGACAAGAAGGACTGCACTTACTCTTACTTCGCTGACCCCATGTATGTGTGCATGGACGCCGACTTCAACCAGTACGAAGTCGAAGCCAGCAACATGGGCGACGCCCTCAACTACCTCGAAGACGGCATGGAACTCGAAGTGGTGTTCTACGACGAGAAAGCCATTTCTGTGGAACTGCCCACCAACGTCGTGCGCGAAATCACTTGGACTGAGCCAGCTGTGAAAGGCGACACCTCAGGCAAAGTGTTGAAGCCTGCTAAATTGGCCACTGGCTTTGAGGTGGCCGTGCCATTGTTCGTGGCCCAGGGTGACAAAGTTGAAGTCGACACACGCACAGGCGAGTACCGCAAGCGCGTCTAAGGCTTTTGAGTTTGATCGAATCAAGGCCTCATTAGAGGCCTTTTTTCATGGGCCAGCGAGTGGCTTTTATTCCATGAAGTAAATTAAACGGCGTCGAAGTCGCTTGGAACTTCATTCGTGCTTTTCATGAACTCTGAGCAAATAAGCACTCCGTGAGCCCAAGCCTACCACCGCCGACACACACCAAAACACCCCGCTGATGCCAATGAGCGTGCCCGCCGCGCCAAACACCATGGGCATTAACACGCTGGATGCGTTGATGCCCATCAAACGCAAACCCAAAGCCTCACCATGCCGATGCTCAGGCGTGATTTGATGCAAAGTGCTCATGATCATGGGTTGAACACTTCCCAGCGACAAACCCACCAACACCGAACAAACACCCATCAACCAAGCCGTGTCAGTGAGTGGATAAACCGCCAACATGAACGAGGTGATGAGCATCGCCCCCGTAACCACTTTCCACTCTTGCAATCTTGCAGCAAGAAAAGGCATGATCAGACGGATGAACGCTGCGGCCAATGCGAACACACCCAAGATCGAACCAATGGCCGAAGCACTGAGGCCCCGCTCATGACCCAAGATGGGCACGACAAAGGTGTGCACATCCCAACAAGCTGACAAGAACCAATTGACCATCAACAACCGTCGAAACATGGGCTCGTTGAGCAGATCCCACGCGCTGTTGTTTTCGTGGCCTTCTGGCTTCACCGCCTTGGGCAACTCGTGCGCGTGGCGAATCGACAACCATGCGATCACGGGTAACAACGCCAAAGCGGCAAAAGCCCATTGAAAACCTGCATGGTCAATCAGCAAACCTGCCATGAACGGGCCAATGAAGTTGGAAAATGCCGGCGCAATCGACAACCAACTGAACGCTTGCTTCATTTGCGCCAAGCCCTGCGCCGCCCGCCCGACATGGCGTTGCAAAGCAATGATGGCAATGCCCGTGGCACCGCCCGTCATCAAGCCACTGAAACACAACACGGGGAAGATCGGCCATAACGCTGCAGCGCCAGCACCGACAGTTCCCATCAGCACACCCCACATGACTGGCCGCTTCACGCCATGCAAGTCAGCATACCTACCTGCTGGCAAAGCCAAGAACACTTGGGTTAATGCAAACATAGCCAGCAAAAACCCCACCGCCGCTTCGCTTTGGCCGCTGCGCAAAGCCATCAGAGGTGCGGCCATGCGCATACCCGCCATACACGCGTGCAAGCACACTTGACCCGCAATGATTTTGGTTAGTTCACGTTTCAAACTTTGGCGTCCGAGTCATCCAGCGCATCATCAAACTTAGGAAGCAAGGCTTGCGCTTCGCCTTCGGGCAAGGCTTCGACGTTTTTCAAGGCCCGGCGCATTTGACGGCTGCGCGTATCGGCGCGGTCCAAGGTGTCTGCCGCTTTTTGCACTTGCTCGCGCACTTTCTCGACCCAATCGCCATAGCGCTCAAACTCGGTTTTGACCGCGCCCAAGACCTTCCACACCTCAGAAGCTTGGTGTTCCAAAGCCAGCGTGCGAAAGCCCATGTGCAAACTATTGAGCATGGCCAGCAAGGTCGTAGGGCCAGCCAGCGTGACGCGGTAGTCGCGCTGCAAGGTGTCCATCAAACCGGGGCGACGCAACACCTCGGCATACAAGCCTTCGGTAGGCAAAAACAAAATGGCAAAGTCGGTGGTGTGCGGCGGCGCAAGGTAACTCTCGGCAATGCTCTTGGCTTCGGTGCGGATGCGCACTTCAAGTGCTTTGGCTGCAATTTCAGCAGCCATCCCATCGGCGCGGTCTTGCGCGTCGAGTAAGCGCTCGTAATCTTCACGAGGAAACTTGGCATCGATGGGCAGCCACACGGGCTCGCCGTCTGCACCGCCACGACCGGGGAAGCGAATGGCAAAGTCCACGCGTTGGTTGCTGCGGGGTTTGGTTTCGACTTGCTTGGCGTATTGCTCAATCGTCAGCACTTGTTCCAGCAAAGCTTCGAGTTGTACCTCGCCAAACATGCCGCGAGTTTTGACGTTGGTCAGTACGCGCTGCAAGCTGCCCACACCATCCGCCAGTTTTTGCATTTGGCCTAGGCCGTTGTGCACCTGCTCCAAGCGTTCTGCCACTTGCTTGAAGCTCTCAGACAAACGCTTTTCCAATGTGGTTTGAAGCTTCTCATCCACCGTGCGACGCATTTCATCCAACTTGTCGGCATTGCTTTTTTGCAGCTGCTGCAGCTGTTGGTTGAGCGTATCGCCAATGCTTTTTTGCATCAGCGTGAGTTGCTGCAACTGGCTCTGCTGAAACAGCGCAAGGTTTTGCGTCAACTCCTGACGACCACCGCGTGATGACTCGGTAATTTCAGTGCGCAGCTCGCGCTCAATGCGCTCTAGCTTTTCATGCATGCTTTGGAGGCTCTGCTGCAAAGCATGGACGGCGGCTTCGTTGTTACCACTGGGTCTGCGCAACAACACCAACAAAAGCAAGGCATTGAACGCACCAACGCCAACCGCAATCCAAACTTCTATCACGCAGTCACCGTGTTCAAAGGCGTGATTGATTTGCCTTGCGTGAAATAGCTGATGAGGTTGTCAGCTGCCAAGTTGGCCATGGCCAAACGGGTAGGAATTGAAGAGCTGGCAATGTGCGGGGTCAGCACCACATTGGGCACTGTCAACAAATCGGGATGTACTTTGGGCTCGCCCTCAAAAACATCAAGGCCTGCCGCTGCAATTCGTTTCTCACGCAAAGCCAAGGCCAATGCTGCGTCATCCACGATGCCGCCGCGTGCAATGTTGACCAACGTGGCCGAGGGCTTCATTTGCGACAACTCAGCCGCGCCAATCGTGTGGTGCGAGGCGGCGCTGTAAGGCAACACCAACATCACATGGTCAGCAGTTTTCAGCAGCCCTTCTTTGCTCACATACGTGGCTTTGCATTCAGCTTCAGACTCGGCGCTCAGGCGTGAACGGTTGTGATAAATCACTTTCATGCCAAAACCGTGTGCAGCGCGACGAGCAATACCTTGGCCAATACGGCCCATACCCAAAATACCAATGGTGCTGCCATGCACTTCTGCGCCTGCAAACATGTCGTAACGCCACTGCGTCCACTCACCGCGGCGAAGGTAGTGTTCGCTCTCTGCAATGCGACGAGCCGTGGCCATTAGTAAGGCAAAGCCAAAATCGGCCGTGGTTTCGGTCAACACATCGGGCGTGTTGCTGGCTTGCACGCCTTTGGCGGTCATGGCGGGCACATCAAAGTTGTTGTAACCCACGGCCATGTTGGCCACGGCTTTGAGGCTTGGACAGGCTTTGAGCACTTCGGCGTCTACAGGGTCAGAGCCCGTGGTGAGAGCGCCTGCGTGCTGCGCTAAAGCTTGCGTCCATGAAGTTTTGGTCCACGCCACATCGGCTTGGTTATCGGTCACGTCAAAGTGCTCGCGCAAGCGATCCAAGGTCTCCTCAAAGATGGGACGTGCAACAATGATTTTGGATTTCATAAACAACTTTCAGTTAGTGCGTGAGTGAATATTGGGCGATGTAAACCACAGCGCCAGCAAAGTAGCCAAGCAAAGCCAAGCCACTGATCTTCTTGAGATACCAAACGAAATCAATTTTTTCCAAGCCCATGGCGGCCACGCCAGCGGCAGAACCAATGATCAAAATAGAGCCACCTGTGCCAGCGCAATAAGCCAAGAACTCCCACAGAAAACTATCTGCTGGGTATTTCGTGAGGCTGTACATGCCCATCGATGCAGCTACCAAGGGCACATTGTCAACAATGGCACTGACCACGCCGATGATCAGCACGATCACTTCTTGACGCCCCACAGCCTGATCCAACCAAGCCGCTAGATTCGACAAGATGTGTGTGTGCTCTAGTGCCGCCACTGACAGCAAGATGCCCACAAAGAAAACAATCGAAGGCATGTCAATGCGCGTGAGCGCATGGGTGAGCGACAAATGCGCTTTGTCTTCATCGTCTTTTTGACGGTGCACCAAGTCGCCCACAAGCCACAAAATACCTAAGCCGAACAGCACGCCCATGAAAGGTGGCAGGTGTGTCCAAGTTTTGAAAGCTGGCACAGCCACCAAAACACCCAGCCCCAAAAAGAACATGAGTTTGCGCTCGAAAGCAGAGGTAATGGGCGAAGACAGCACGCCAACAGGTGCAGCGGGTGGCACAACCAATTGGCTTTTGAGCAAGAAACTGGTCACCAACAACGGGACTAGCACATTCACCAACGACGGCAAAAACAAGCCTTTGATGATTTCCAAAGCCGTGATCTGCCCACCAATCCAAAGCATGGTGGTGGTCACATCGCCAATGGGTGACCAAGCACCACCTGCATTGGCAGCGATGATGATGATGCCGGCAAAAAACAAACGATCGCCGCGTTTGTAGAGCAGCTTTTTCATCAACGACACCATCACGATGGTGGTGGTGAGGTTGTCCAAAATGGCGCTGAGGAAAAAGGTCACAAAACCCACCAACCACATCAAGCTAGACAGCCTGGTAGTTTTGATGCGTGAAGTGATAACTTCAAAACCATTGTGGGCGTCCACTACTTCCACGATGGCCATCGCGCCCATCAAAAAGAAAACAATTTGTGCCGTGCTGATGAGCGACTCGCTCAAGTGCTCTCCAACCAAATGTGCATCACCTGTATTGACAGCATAAATCGTCCACAACAAGCCAGCACCGACCAAGGCTGAAGCTGATTTATTGATCTTGATGGGATGCTCAAAGGCGATCGCCGCATAAGCCAAAACAAAAACAACAACCAGTGCAGTCAACATAGCAAGTGCTTAAACGGGCTGCGCAATGTCAAACACTTGGCGCAGATAGGCCAAATAATTTTCGTCATCACACATCCCCTTACCGGGCGTATCTGAGAGTTTGGCCACTGGTTGGCCGTTGCACTGCGTCATCTTGATGACGATTTGCAAGGGCTCATAGCCCAAATCGTTGGTCAAGTTGGTACCAATACCAAACGCCAATTGACAGCGACCACGGAACTGCTGGTAGAGCGCAATGGTTTTTTCCACCGTCAAGCCATCAGAAAAAATCAGCGTCTTGGTCATGGGATCCACGCGGTTATGGCGGTAATGCGCAATCATGCGTTCGCCCCAGTTAAAGGGATCGCCACTGTCGTGACGTGCGCCATCAAAGAGCTTGCAAAAGTACATGTCAAAGTCGCGCAAGAAGGGCTCAATGCCATACACATCACTCAGCGCAATCCCCAAGTCACCTCGGTATTCACGTGCCCAAGTCTCGAAACCAAACACTTGGCTGTCGCGTAGGCGTGGGCCCAAAGCTTGGCAGGCCTGCAAATACTCATGCGCCATGGTGCCCAAAGGTGTCAGGCCCAGCTTCATGGCAAACAACGCATTGCTCGTGCCCGCCAACTGCCCGCTGCTGCCAGTGCCCAGTTTTGAAATGAGCACACGCAGCAGCTCTTCATGCCACGCTTTGGAGAAGCGACGACGTGTGCCGTAGTCGGCAATTTTCAAATCACTCAAACGCTCGGCGTGCAGGGCTTCGATCTTTTGATCCAGACGGCGGCGGCCTTCCAAAAAATCAGGCACTTTGTGCGTGTTGCGAAAGTACACCTCGTTCACGATGGCAAGCACTGGAATTTCAAACAGAATGGTGTGCAACCAAGGGCCTTGAATGCTGATATCAATCTCACCATTGGAGAGCGCATTCACCTGAATGTATTTTTCATTCAGGCGAAACAGCCCCAGGAAATCCACAAAGTCACTCTTGATGAAACGCCAGCTGCGCAGCCATGACAACTCAGCATCTTGAAACTGCAAGCTGCACAGCGAGCGAATTTCGTCACGAATTTCTTGCACATAGGGTGCCAGTTCAATACCCGGATTGCGGCACTTGAACTTGTAGGACACCTGCGCGCTCGGGAACTGATGCAGCACAGCCTGCATCATGGTGAATTTATAAAGGTCAGTGTCGAGCAGACTGGTGATGATCATTGCAAACTCACGCCTTCAAAATCAGGCCACCCAATGGGTGAATTCAGTCACGGGCACACGCGGCGTGAGCAAGGTGTTCACTTTGTCATCGCTGTCAGCGAAGCCCAAAGCCATGCCACACACTAAACGCTCATTCTCCGCAGCACCGATGTGCGGCAAGATGATGCTGTGAAATGCATTCCATGCCGCTTGCGGGCAGGTGTGTAAGCCGCGCGCGCGGGCTGCCACCATGATGTTTTGCATGAACATGCCGTAGTCCAACATCGAGCCACGGCCCAAGATGGTGTCGATGGTGAACATCAAGCCCACAGGCGCATCGAAAAACTTGAAGTTGCGTTGCTGCTGCGCATGCATGAGGTCTTTGTCCCCTTTGCCAATGCCCAACAAACCATACAAGCTCCAGCCGTTTTCACGACGGCGGTCGATGTAGGGGCTGACCCATTTTTCAGGGTAGTAGTCGTATTGCTCTTCGTATTGTTTGGCCACGTCGGGGTTGGCGCGAATGGCATCGTGGGCGGCGCACACTTTGTCAACCAAGGCGTCTCGCGTGGTGCCCTGCAACACGTAGACCTTCCAGGGCTGGGTGTTGGTGCCTGAAGGTGCGCGGCTGGCCACTTGCAAAATGTCTGTGATCAACTCACGTGACACCGCTTGCTTTGTGAAGGCACGCGCAGACATGCGTGAAGTGATGGCGTGGTCCACAGCGGACACAGCGGCTGAATCGGTCATGGGTGAATCTCCATTGGTTTGTTTGAGTCTTTGTGTAGATTTTGCCAGCGTCGCCAGTACGCATAGGCGACACGGTAAGTGTTGACTTGTGCCTGAACTGTGTCAGTCATTTCTTTGCCGTAACCACCCGCCATCGAGAAGGCCAAAGGGATGCGCTTGGCCCAAGCCCAGTCAAACACGCGGCGGTCTCGGGCCTCTAGGCCGTCAAAGCTAAGGCTCAGCCGGCCCAAGCGGTCACCTTCGTGCGGGTCGGCGCCTGCCAGGTAAATCACCAAGCCGGGCTGAAAGCGGTCATCCAGTTCGGCCAAGGCTTGTTCAAGCGCTTCTAAATACGTTGTGTCATCGCAGCCATCTGGCAGCTCGATGTCCAAATCGCTGGTTTCTTTGTCAAACGGAAAGTTGCGCGCACCGTGCATAGACAAGGTGAACACCTGCGCATCGCGCTCAAAAATGCGTGCAGTGCCATTGCCTTGGTGCACGTCCAAATCAATGATGGCCACTTTCAAGGGCTGCTTGTGTTTGCGGCCCCATTCGGCTTGCATCAGTCGCGTGGCCACGGCGGCGTCGTTGAACACACAAAAACCGCTGCCCCTGTCGGCATACGCATGGTGCGTGCCGCCAGCCAAATTGGCCGACAGGCCCTGGCCACCAAACAAGGCAGTGCGGGCGGCCATGACCGTGGCGCCGGTTGAACGACGCGAACGCTCGACCATCGCGGGGGTCCAAGGAAAACCGATTTCCTTTTGCTGCGCCTCGCTCAGCATGCCATTTGCCACCGCCTGGATATAGCTGGGCGTGTGCACCAACGCCAGCTCGCCATCGCTGGCAGCGGGCGCCGCTTCTAAGTGCACACCAGGTATTTCGGCGCTCAGTTGGTTGCGCAGCAAGCGGTACTTGGTCATGGGAAAACGATGGCCAGGCGGCAGGGGCAAAACAAATTGGTCCGAGTAAAAAGCGCGCATATTCCCCGAGAGCCGCATGAAACAAGGCTCCATTGTGGCGAGTTTCCAAAAACCCTCGGTACTTGAGACATCCCCAGGTTTTAGAACCTTGCCTCTAATCAGCTCTGAAAGTGCCTGAACCACTTGTAAAACTGCGGGATAACCCTAAACTCCATCTCAATGCTGCACCGCAACATTTTCTGCAAGCCAACTTAACCACTGGAGTTTTCACATGATGAACATCGAACAAATCACAGCATCCCACAAAGCGAATTTGGACAACCTGTTTGGTCTGTCAACCAAGGCCTTTGCTGGCGTTGAAAAAATGGTTGAACTCAACCTCACTGCCAGCCGCGCTGCTTTGACTGAGTCAGCTGCTCACGCACACGCCGTGATGGGCGTGAAAGACGCACAAGAGTTCATTGCTTTGCAAACCAGCTTCTTGCAGCCTTTGGCTGAAAAGTCTGTGGCTTACACACGCCACATCTATGACATCGCTCAAGGCACTGGCATTGAATTCACCAAAGGTCTCGAAGGCAAAGCTGCTGAAAGCCAATCCGCTGTGCACACTTACATCGAATCTGCTTTGAAAAACGCACCTGCTGGCTCAGAGCAAGCCGTGGCTTTCTTCAAGCAAGCCGTGACTGCCAGCAACAACGCTGTTGAATCTGTGCAAAAAGCCGTCAAGCAAGCTGCTGAGATGGCCGAATCACACATTCAAACAGCCACCGAAACAGCTGTCAAAGCCACCAAGACCGCAACTGCTAAGAAGCGTTAATTTGCAACGATTGTCTCCTCGGATTCTTCGTCACCTCAGGGTGCAGGAATCCCTTCAAGGGCCCGCCGCAAGGTGGGCCCTTTTTTTATCCGCTACTTATTGAACTGCCAAAGCTGCCTTGAGCTTAGGTAAAGCCTGCAGCATGGCCGCGCGGCCAGCCTCAATGGAGCGACGACGGGCTTTGAAATCTGCGCTGCCCACATCGTTGAGGGCGGGACGCAGCACCAGGTCAGCCTCGCGCAGCTCGAAGTAACTGATGCTTTTACCCATGATGGTGAAGGTCTGCATCAAAATGTCAAACATGTCACCGGTTTTGCCGATTTCAGGCGGGCTGGAAATGTCGATGGCCAACACATATTCAGCGCCCATTTGACGGGCATAACGCACAGGCACGGGCGACACCAAGCCACCATCGACAAACTCACGGTTACCAATTCGCACGGGCTCGAACACCGAAGGCACAGAGCTTGACGCACGCACTGCAGTGCCAATGTCGCCGCGCTGAAACAACACACCCTCGCCTGTTTTCAGATCAGTTGCCACGATGCCCAGCGGTATCTTGAGCTCCTCAATGCGGCGACCGCCTGTTTGTTTGCTGATGTACCGGGCTAAGCCATCGCCGCGCATCATGCCACGCCCAAGCAAGGGCACGGTCCAGTCGGTGATGGTGGCTTCTTCCATGGTCTCGGCCGCTTTTTGAAGTTGCGCACCGTCTTTGCCACTGGCATAAAACGCGGCCACCACACTGCCAGCCGAGGTACCCACCACCAAGTCCGGCTTGAGGCCCGCTTCTTCGAGCACCTGAATCACACCCACATGCGCAAACCCACGGGCTGCACCGCCGCCCAAGGCCAAGCCAAATTTGGGCACGCGTTTGGGCTGCACCACAGGCACTTCAGGCCGCACAACCTCCACAGGTGCCAATGGGCCGTGCGAGCTACAGCCCGCCAACACCGCCACCCACACCAAACAAGTCCACACACGCACATTCATGCCACGCATCCCATAAAAAGCAACCAGACCAGATTGTCCTAGATGGCCGCGCCCCGGCAAAGCCATCCCGCATAATTGACGTTGACGTCAACGTTAAGCAACTCTTCAATCACTGGAGCACCCATGGACATCAAAGGCAAAGTTTTCATCGTCACCGGTGCAGCATCGGGCTTGGGCGAAGGCACGGCACGTGCGCTCGCAGCCAAAGGCGGCATTGTGGTCATCGCTGACATGCAAGCCGATAAAGGTGAAGCCGTGGCCAAAGACATTGGCGGTGCCTTTGTGAGGTGCGATGTGAGCAACGAAGCCGACGGTCAAGCGGTGGTGGCCAAAGCTGTGTCACTGGGCAAGCTCATGGGCTTGGTCAACTGCGCGGGCGTGGCGCCTGCCGAAAAAACCGTGGGCAGAAACGGCGCACACGCCTTGGCCTCGTTCAGCAAAACCATCACCATCAACCTCATTGGTAGCTTCAACATGATTCGCTTGGCCTCTGAAGCCATGTGCCATAACGAACCCGAAGCCACAGGCGAGCGCGGTGTGTTGATCTCCACCGCATCGGTCGCAGCCTACGACGGCCAAATTGGCCAAGCCGCTTACAGCGCATCCAAAGGCGGCTTGGTGGGCATGACCTTGCCCATCGCCCGCGACCTAGCCCGCAATGGCATTCGCAACATGACCATCGCCCCCGGCATCATGGGCACGCCCATGCTGTTTGGTATGCCCCAAGAAGTGCAAGACGCACTCGCCGCAGGCGTGCCCTTCCCTTCGCGCTTGGGCACACCGCAGGACTACGCCAAGCTGGCTCTGCACATCTTTGAAAATGATTTGCTCAACGGCGAAGTGATTCGTTTGGATGGTGCGATTCGTTTGGCACCTAAGTAAGCCAAAACGTTCTTCAAAGTCCCTAAAAAGGGTGAAGCCTAAAATCAGGCTTCGCCCTTTTTCACATATGGCCATCCCCCAGTCCTTCATCCAAGAGCTTTTAGCCCGCGTCGACGTTGTCGAGGTGGTGGGCCGCTATGTGCAGCTCAAAAAAGGCGGGGCCAACTTCATGGGGCTGTGCCCGTTCCACGGCGAGAAGTCGCCGTCGTTTTCGGTCAGCCCTGCCAAGCAGTTTTTCCATTGCTTTGGTTGCGGCAAAAACGGCAATGCGATTGGCTTCTTGATGGAGCATGCGGGCATGACCTTCGTTGAAGCGGTGAAGGACTTGGCGCAAAACATCGGCATGCAAGTGCCTGAAGACGATGCTTCACCCCAAGACCGCGCCCGCGCTGCCGAGCAACGCCAAAAGCAAGCCACGCTCACTGATGTGCTGGAAAAAGCGGGGG
>CAJBHE010000110.1 GCA_903952885.1 uncultured Burkholderiales bacterium | reverse complement strand
CTCAAGCCATGATGGACGAAGGCGTCAAGAAAATTGCTGCCCTGCGCGAGCGCGTGAACAACATTGGTTTGAAAGACACCTCCAAAGTCTTCAACACCGCACGCATTGAAGCCTTGGAAGTGGAAAACTTGATCGAATCAGCTGAAGCCACCATGGTTTCTGCTGCTGCACGTCGCGAAAGCCGCGGCGCACACACCGTGAACGACTATGGTGACACGCCCGCGCACCCCAACGGCCGTAACGACCAAGACTGGCACAAGCACACCCTGTGGCACAAAGAAGGCAACAAGCTGACTTACAAGCCCGTGCAAATGAAGCCATTGACCGTCGACAGCATCCCGCTGCAGACCCGTACTTTCTGATCAGGTAAACACCATGACAAAACGCACGTTTCAAATCTATCGCTACGACCCAGACACCGACGCCAAGCCTTACATGCAGACCATCGAGGTCGAATTGGATGGCAACGAGCGCATGCTCTTGGATGCTTTGATGAAACTCAAAGCCGTCGACCCCACCATCTCGTTCCGTCGCTCATGCCGTGAAGGCGTGTGCGGTTCAGACGCGATGAACATCAACGGCAAAAACGGCTTGGCCTGCTTGACCAACATGCGCACCCTCCCGGGCGTGATCGTGTTGAAGCCACTGCCAGGTCTGCCCGTCATCCGCGACCTGATCGTGGACATGACTCAATTCTTCAAGCAATACCACTCCATCAAGCCTTACTTGGTCAACGACACACAAGCGCCCGAAAAAGAGCGCCTGCAGTCGCCCGAAGAGCGCGATGAGTTGAACGGCTTGTACGAGTGCATTTTGTGCGCCAGCTGCTCCACCAGTTGTCCATCGTTTTGGTGGAACCCCGACAAGTTCGTGGGCCCAGCTGGCTTGTTGCAAGCCTATCGCTTCATTGCCGATAGCCGCGACCAAGACACCGCTGGCCGTTTGGACAACTTGGAAGACCCCTACCGTCTGTTCCGTTGCCACACCATCATGAACTGCGTCGACGTGTGCCCGAAGGGTTTGAACCCCACCAAGGCCATCGGCAAGATCAAAGAATTGATGGTTCGCCGCGCGATCTAACAATGAACGCGGACGCACCATTTCGCGATACCTCAGTCGGTGACCCGACGCTGGATGGCTTAGACGGCAAGCAAACGCTTGACCCTCGAGCCACCAGCAAACTGCACTGGCGCAGCCGGCGCGGCTTGCTTGAAAATGATTTGTTCATTCAAAAATTTTTCAAACGGCATGAAGCCCACCTCACCGTGGGTCACGCCAGAGGCATGTACGAATTGATGGACTTATCTGACAACGATTTGCTCGATATCTTCTTAAAGCGCAAAGACTTGCCAGACAAACCACTGACAGAAGAAGCACTTGAAGTGCTGCGTATGCTGAGACACTGAACCGAACACCGCTTTTAAAAAGACATTGAGGAATCACCATGAAACTTGCAGACAACAAAGCCACCCTGTCGTTCAGCAACGGCAGCCCCAGCATCGAAATGCCCGTCTACAGCGGCAGCGTCGGTCCCGACGTCATCGACATCCGTAAGTTGTACGGCCAAACGGGCATGTTCACGTATGACCCAGGCTTCTTGTCGACCGCGTCTTGCCAATCAGCCATCACTTACATCGACGGCGACAAAGGTGAGTTGCTTTACCGCGGCTACCCCATCGAACAACTCGCCACCCACTGCGATTACCTCGAAACTTGCTACTTGTTGTTGAAAGGCGAACTGCCCAACGCCGCACAAAAAGCAGAGTTCAAGCACACCGTGACCAACCACACCATGGTCAACGAGCAAATGCAGTTCTTCTTGCGTGGCTTTCGCCGTGATGCACACCCCATGGCTGTGTTGACAGGCTTGGTAGGCGCTTTGTCTGCGTTCTATCACGACAGCACAGACATCAACAACCCAGAGCACCGTGAAATCGCGGCCATCCGCTTGATCGCCAAAATGCCAACCCTTGTGGCCATGGCTTACAAATACGGCGTGGGCCAACCTTTCGTGTATCCGCAAAACAACCTCAGCTATGCAGGCAACTTCTTGCGGATGATGTTTGCTGTGCCGTGCGAAGAGTACGTGGTCAACCCCGTGCTTGAGCGCGCCATGGACCGCATCTTCACGTTGCATGCAGACCATGAGCAAAACGCTTCTACCTCCACCGTGCGTTTGTGCGGCTCATCAGGTACCAACCCATTTGCAGCCATCGCTGCAGGTGTGGCTTGCTTGTGGGGCCCTGCACACGGTGGCGCCAACGAAGCATGTTTGAATATGCTGGAAGACATCCAAAAAATGGGGGGTATCTCTAAAGTCGGCGAGTTCATGGAACTGGTCAAAGACAAAAACTCTGGCGTCAAGCTGATGGGTTTTGGTCACCGCGTTTACAAAAACTACGACCCACGCGCCAAGATGATGCAAGAGACGTGCGACGAAGTTCTGAAGGAGCTCGGCCTCGAGAACGACCCCTTGTTCAAGTTGGCTAAGGCCTTGGAAAAAATCGCTTTGGAAGACGAATACTTCGTCAGCCGCAAGCTCTACCCCAACGTCGACTTCTACTCTGGCATCGTGCAACGCGCCATTGGCATTCCAGTGAACTTGTTCACCGGCATCTTCGCCTTGGCACGTACTGTGGGTTGGATTGCGCAGTTGAACGAAATGATCAGCGACCCCGAGTACAAAATCGGTCGTCCACGTCAGTTGTTCACGGGCGCAACACACCGCAATGTTGAAGCGTTGGCCTCGCGCAAGTAATTGCAACCAGCTTTGTCGCGACTCTTGCGCGACAGCAAAAAGCCCTGCACAGCAGGGCTTTTTGTTTTTGAGGCTTTCACACATCAGCGCAGTGGTAGGCTATTAACTTATGAGTTCTGTCCCGTTTCTAAACACGCCCGAGGCCCTGCGGCAACTGGCCGCGCAACCCCACACCCCCTGCCAATGCAGCTTGCAACATTGCGCAGGCTGGGAGAGTGTCAGCGAGGCCGTGTGGCCCGTACAACAGATGCAGCTTGTGGCAACGCTGCGCGACCCCGATGTGTATGAGCCGACCTTTGAAGAACAGCATCCGAACGGTACCCGATACGACTCTGCCGATGCGCCTGTGGCGTTGAAGTTTTTCCCTTACAACCGCTGCGATGTGCACGCCTGCGGCCAATGCCAGCAACTCGCACTGCGCTACACCGAGTTTGGTGGGTACTACGTGGACCCACGGGCACGTCGCTTAAATCCAGCGCTGATCACCGACTGAATTACACGTCTTTTCTTACTGGCGTTAACCCAGCGCCATTTCGCCACCCAAGGCTTCAAACAAATCTGGCAACAGATTACCCAACTCACCCGTGGCAATAGCCACATCGGCATCAAAGCCTTCGTCTTTCTCAGCCGAGATGCCTTCAAACACCCCCTCTAAAAACGTAATTTTTTTCAAATGCATCGACTCGTTCATCGAGAACGACACACGCCCTTTCCACGTCAACGCCAAACGCGTGGGCAGCTTGCCACCTTCCACATGCTGCTTCACCTCATCGGTGTCGAGTGGGTGGCGAACATAGCGCACCACGGACTTCGATTCATCAGCAGCTTTCAACTCACACTCGCGGTCCACGCTGAATGCTGCGGGTGACTCTTGGCTGATGAGCCATGAAGCCATGGCAGACTGCGGCGACATTTGGGTGTTGATCAAAGTCAAGCTCAAACCCGCGAATGATTTGATGAGCATCGTCACCACCTCGTCCGCTTTGGCTTGGCTGCCCGCGTCCATCACCATCAGATTGGTGACGGGGTCGATCCACACAAGGATCGACGACTCTTTACTGAAAGCCATGGGCATCAAAGACATCTTCACGTCTTCTTTGATTTCCTTCATTTCCTTTTTGCCAGGCTTGCGGCCTTCGGTCAACTCAATCTGAGCGCTGCGCTCTTTGGCCTTGCGAGTGACCACCGAGCCAGGGACACCCTTGGTCTCGATTTTGAGCTTCAACAAGCGCTGGCCACTCACCGCCTCAACTAACGGGCCATGCGCCTCACCGCGAGGCTCGACCCAGCCAATCGCCTTGTCTTGGCTTGCGCCGCAAGGCACAAAACGCTCGGCGTCTAACGCCTGTTCCATTTGATCAAGACTCGGGCTCCAGCCCTTGCCGATTCGATACACCATCACATTTTTGAACACGGGTTGCCTTTATGTTTTCTGCAACTGGAGAAATAAAAAAACCAACTGCAATGAGTTGGTTTTTTAAAATTTGGCGGAAGCGGTGAGATTCGAACTCACGGAGGGCTCACACCCTCGCCGGTTTTCAAGACCGGTGCATTCAACCGCTCTGCCACGCTTCCAAGTTGAATTCTGCACATATTGTAATGTGCCTTTGCTCAATTTCCGGACTTCAAGCCTCTGGCAAAAACAAAGATTGCAAATCGCTTAAGAAATCGAAACCACGCTCGGTAGGCACCACGCGCTGAAAGTCTCGCGTGATGAGGCCTTTGGCTTCAGCCTCGGTCAGTGCCGACTGAATGGCGGTCACGGGCAAGCCCGTGCGGTCGGTGAAGTCGGCCAGCGAAAAGCCGTGGCGCAGGCGCAGTGCGTTGAGCATGAACTCAAACGGCAGTTCGGCGCGAGGCACTTCGGTATTTTGGGCCACGGCGCGGTCGGCGCGGCTAGTGTCTAGCGCGTGGTCCATAAAAAGGCGCGGGTCACGGTTGCGCACTTGGCGCAGCACGCGGTGGGCAAAGCTAAGCTTGCTGTGTGCGCCAGCGCCAATGCCTAAATAGTCGCCGAACTGCCAGTAGTTGAGGTTGTGCCAGCAGCGGTGCTTGTCTTTGGCGTAGGCCGACACTTCGTAGCGGTGCAGGCCCACGGCGGCGGTGCGCTCGGTGATGCGGTCCAGCATGGCGTAGGCGTCGTCGTCTTCCGGCACTTGGGGCGGGAATTTGGCAAACACGGTGTTGGGCTCGATGGTGAGGTGGTACACCGACAAGT
>CAJBHE010000109.1 GCA_903952885.1 uncultured Burkholderiales bacterium | reverse complement strand
GCAGCGGCGCTACCAAAGTGCCTTGCTTGAAGATCACCGACGCCAACGGCCAAACCCAATGGCTGCAAGACTCGACCGCCATCGTGACCTACCTACGCGAGCGCTTTGAGAATCCTGCCAATTGAGCCAATCTATGCTCGACGCACACCAGCTCAGCCGCAAACAAATCCTGACTCTCGTCATCTTGACCTTAGTCTGGGGCATGAACTGGCCGATTTTGAAGATCGGAGTTACGGGCTATCCGGCCATCACGTTTCGCAGCATTTCAATGTGGATCGGTTGGCCGCTGCTGGGCCTAGTTTTATGGAAGATGAAGGTGCCGTTCAAGGTGCCGCGAGGCGGGTGGAGAGACTTGCTACTCTTGGCCACCAGCAATATGTTTGTCTGGCATGTGCTGATCATCTTGGCTGTTCAAGATTTGTCCAGTGGGCGTGCTGCGATTTTGGGTTACACAATGCCTATTTTTTCAGCCGTGATGGGGGTTTTGTTTTTCAAGGCACCGCTGCGCGCACGTGCATGGCTAGGTGTGGGGTTAGCAGGATTGGCCGCTCTTCTCTTGTTGTGGCATGAATTGGTTCACCTCTCTGGCAAACCGATGGGCGTTTTAATGGCCTTACTGGCAGCGGCAGCATGGGCCTTGGGCACACAACAAATTCGACACACCAAGATGTCCGTGCCCACACTAACAATTGTGTTTTGGATGACTGGCATGACGACCATGTTGATGAGCGTGCTCGCCATTTGGTTTGAGATGGACCGTTGGGCTATGCCTCCCGCCACCACATGGGCCTCAATTATTTATAACGCCATTGGTGTGTTTGTTTTTGCACAAGCCGCTTGGCTAGGCTTGGCACGAAGCTTGCCACCTTTGGCATCAAGCCTGAGCGTCATGTTCATCCCAGTCCTCGGAGTCTTCACGGGCGCATTGTGGCTTGGTGAAGTGCTTCACTGGCAAGACTGGGCGGCCGTTCTGCTGGTAGTTGCGGCCATCGCGTCGGTGCTATGGCCCGTAAGCGCATCCAGAGCTGCATCCTAATCCACTCAAACTGTTTGAAGGTGGTGCAGTGCCTCACTCAGCGGCTTTAATGATGCGGCGTTAGGCAAGTCCTGACAAACTTGGGTGAGCGACACGACCGCTTGTTTTGAGTAACCGGCCGCCAACATGACACGCTGGGCTTTGGTCACGACAATTTCATAAGACATGGGCACTTCCGGATCGCCGAGCGCATCTGACACGCGGGCCTCTAAGGTCTCCCCGCTTCGCAAGCGCACGCGCAACTGCGCCCCATAGTGCTCAGGGTATGCGCGGCTCCAACGCGATGTGGCGCTAACGTGGGTAAGCTTACGCAAGTGCGTCAGCATCGGATGCGCCAACGATTCGGGCTGTGTGTCTGCCAAGCCAAAATCCCCAAGCAGCAAACCTACGGCAACTGCATGCTGCAAACTAAAACGCGCTTGTTGGCGAGTCTGTGGTTGTGCGTGATCGGCAAAGTCCAGCGCAGTTTGGTAGGTGCTGAGTTCCAGTCGCGTAACCTCGTT
>CAJBHE010000108.1 GCA_903952885.1 uncultured Burkholderiales bacterium | reverse complement strand
CATGGTCTAATCTCAGTTAAATCAAGCACTTAGAGCAAAACGCTGGTGAATCACATTATAGGGGCTTTGACCCCAAACCCCGCCCCCTCGGTAAAAACACTGACTGTCGATGAAGACTCGGCGGGTCAGCGCTTAGACAACTTCCTCATGCGCCACCTCAAGGGTGTGCCGAAAACCCACGTCTACCGCATCATCCGCTCTGGCGAAGTGCGGGTCAACAAAGGCCGCGCTTCGGCCGAGCAGCGTGTGGAGGCTGGCGATTTGGTGCGCTTGCCGCCGGTGCGCATCTCGGCCCAAGTGCAGGCCAAGGCCGATGCACCCGCGCCCGCGCGAGAATTTCCCGTTCTCATGGAAGACGAAGCCTTGATGGCCATCGACAAGCCTGCTGGCGTGGCCGTGCACGGTGGCAGCGGGGTGAGCTTTGGCGTGATTGAGCAGCTGCGACGTGCCCGCCCAGCCTCGACCAACCTGGAGCTGGTTCACCGCCTCGACCGCGAAACCTCGGGCGTGCTGCTGGTGGCCAAAAAGCGCAGCGCCCTGAAAATCCTTCAAGACCAGTTCCGCGATCGCGAAACTGGCAAGACCTATTTAGCTTTGGTGTTGGGTTTGTGGCCGTCGAACAAGAAGGTGATTGACTCGCCTTTGTTCAAGTACACCGTCGAAAACGGCGTGGGCGAGGGCGAACGCCGGGTCAAAGTAGTGGAAAAAGACGACCCGAGCGGCATGCGCTCTATCACGCTGGTGCGTGTGGCGCGCACCGTGGGCCCTTACACGCTACTGGAAGTCACCATCAAAACTGGCCGCACCCATCAAATTCGCGTGCACTTGGCCAGCCAAGGCCACCCGATTGCGGGTGACGATAAATATGGCGACTTTGAACACAACAAGCTGCTTTACAAAATGGGCCTCAAGCGCATGTTTTTGCATGCATGGCAGCTCAAGTTCCAGCATCCGCAAAGCCACCGCCCCGTCAGCCTGCAAGCGCCGCTGCCGCCTGAGTTGAAAAACTTTGTGGATGGCATTCAGCCGCCCATCATTCAACCGCACCTTAACGTATGACCAAACGCCCGCGCCAGTTTGATTTGATTGCCTTCGATTGGGACGGCACGCTGTTTGACTCCACGCAAATCATCACTCGCTGTATTCAGGCTGCAGTGGTGGATGTGGGCGGGGCCAAGCCTTCGGACGAGGCTGCGTCGTACGTGATTGGCATGGCGCTCATGCAAGCGTTGGCCCATGCTGCGCCTGATGTGCCGCAAGACAAATACCCGCTGTTGGGCGAGCGCTATCGCTTTCATTACATGAAGCACGCCAACGACATCGCCTTGTTTGACGGTGTGTTGACCTTGCTGGCCGCTTTGCGCGAACGCCACCACTGGCTAGCCGTCGCCACCGGCAAAAGCCGCCGAGGCTTGGACGACGCTTTGCACACCGCCGAACTCAAAGGCGTGTTCGATGGCTCGCGCACGGCAGACGAAACGGCAGGCAAGCCCCACCCCCGCATGCTGCATGAGCTGATGCGCGAATTTGGCGTGGAGCCTGAGCGCACCTTGATGATTGGCGACACCACGCACGACTTGAAAATGGCCGTGAATGCGGGCTGCGCCAGTGTGGGTGTGAGCTACGGCGCGCACGACCATGGCCAGTTTGAACCCTTGAACCCGAGATTCATCGCGCACTCTGTGAAGGAGTTGCACGACTGGTTGTTAGCTAACGCTTGATCGCCATGACTGACCTCGCTTCGCAAATCATTCCTCTTTGTAACAGCGCCGAGTTGGCCGAAGGCGGCCGCGCCGTTCCGTTTGACGTGGTGTTTGCTGGCCAAACCTGCCGCGCCTTTGCCATCCGCTTTGAGGGCCAGCCGCACGCCTATCTGAACCGCTGCACCCATGTGGCGATGGAGATGGACTTTCAGCCTGACCAGTTTTTTGATGCCTCGGGCCGCTGGCTGCTGTGCGCGACCCATGGGGCCGAGTACGCGCCCGACACGGGCGAGTGCGCTGGCGGGCCTTGCCGTGGTGGCTTGGTCAAAATTGACCTCTCTGAGAACGATGGCGTGGTCCACTGGCATACTGCGTACAACTTGAAACCTTTCGAATTTCTAGATTAATTTGCGAAAACCCACTGACATGTCCGAGTACCACGAAAACCAAGAAAAACCCAGCCACAAAACGGTCTGGGAGCGCGACACCTTGGAGCGCTTGGCGTTTGCCACGCTGGCCGAGCAACGCGCGAGCCGCCGCTGGCGCATCTTTTTTCGTTTTGTATGGTTGGCGTTGATCGTTGTTTTGTTGTGGACTGGTGCGCACAAAGGCGGCATGGGCGGCTCTAGCCCCAGCCAGCCGCACACCGCTGTGGTGGCCATCAAAGGCGAAATCGCAGATGGTGCAGATGCCAGCGCCGAGTGGGTGGTGACAGCTTTGCGCGCAGCGTTTGAAGACGAAGGCTCGCAAGCGGTGGTGTTGCAAATCAACTCGCCTGGCGGCAGCCCTGTGCAAGCGGGCATCATCAACGACGAAATTCGTCGATTGAAAGAAAAGCACAAAAAGCCGGTGTATGCCGTGGTGGAAGAGTCTTGCGCCTCTGCCGCGTATTACATCGCTGTGGCGGCTGATGAAATTTATGTGGACAAGGCCAGCATCGTGGGCAGCAT
>CAJBHE010000107.1 GCA_903952885.1 uncultured Burkholderiales bacterium | reverse complement strand
TCGGGTACACGGCAAAGCACATGCCGAAGTTCAACTCGATCTCGATCTCGGGTTACCACATGCAAGAGGCCGGTGCCAACCAAGCCTTGGAGTTGGCCTTCACCTTGGCCGACGGCAAAGAGTATGTGAAAACGGCCATTGCTTCAGGCTTGGACGTGGATGCCTTCGCAGGCCGCCTGTCGTTCTTCTGGGCGGTGGGCATGAACTTCTATTTGGAAATCGCCAAAATGCGCGCCGCTCGTTTGCTTTGGTGCCGCATCATGAATGGTTTTGATGCCAAGAACCCCAAGAGCAAGATGCTGCGCACGCACAGCCAAACCTCTGGCTGGTCGCTCACCGAGCAAGACCCTTACAACAACGTGGTGCGCACCACCATCGAAGCGATGGCTGCGGTGTTTGGTGGCACACAGTCACTGCACACCAACTCGTTTGACGAAGCGATTGCTTTGCCGACCGAATTCTCGGCACGCATTGCGCGCAACACACAGCTCATCATTCAAGAAGAGACCCACATCACCAACGTGATCGACCCATGGGCCGGCTCATACATGATGGAGTCGCTCACCCAAGAGATGGCCGACAAAGCTTGGGCCATCATCGAAGAAGTCGAAGCCATGGGCGGCATGACCAAAGCCGTTGGCAGCGGCTGGGCCAAGCTCAAGATCGAAGCGGCCGCCGCAGAAAAGCAAGCGCGCATCGATTCGGGCAAAGACGTGATCGTGGGCGTGAACAAATACAAGCTCGGCAAAGAAGACCCGATCGAAACCTTGTCCATCGACAACGTGCGTGTGCGCGACGGCCAGATTGAGCGCTTGAAGCACATCAAAGCCACGCGCGACACAGCCAAAGTGCAAGCCTCGTTGGACGCGCTCACCGCTTCTGCTGAGTCTGGCGAAGGCAACTTGCTCGACTTGTCCATCAAGGCCATTCGCCTGCGCGCCACAGTGGGCGAGGTGAGTGATGCCCTCGAAAAAGTGTTTGGCCGCCACCGCGCCGACACGCAAAAGGTCACCGGCGTATACGCTGCAGCCTATGACGACGGCGAAAACGTGGGAGACACCATGGAATATTGGAACGCACTCAAGGCTGACATCGCTGAGTTCGCCGACAAACAAGGTCGTCGTCCGCGCGTCATGATTTCTAAGCTCGGTCAAGACGGCCACGACCGTGGCGCCAAAGTGGTGGCTACCGCGTTTGCCGACCTCGGCTACGATGTGGACATGGGACCGCTGTTCCAGACCCCGGAAGAGTGCGCCCGCCAAGCTATTGAAAACGACGTGCACGCGGTGGGTGTCTCCACCCTTGCAGCGGGTCACAAGACCTTGGTGCCTGCCATCATTGCCGAGCTGAAGAAGCAGGGCGCAAACGACATCATCGTTTTCGTGGGTGGCGTGATTCCGCACCAAGACTACGACTTCTTGTACGAAGCGGGTGTGAAGGGTATTTATGGCCCAGGCACCCCAATTCCTGTCAGCGCGAAAGACGTGCTGGAGCAGATCAAAAAGGCCCTCGGGTGACACCGTCACAGTTGCTCGAAGGCTTGTTGCAGGGCGACTCGGCCCTGCAGCGGCGAGCCATGGCCAAAGCAATCACCTTGCTGGAGTCCACGCGCATGGACCACCGCGACCAAGCCGACGAGCTGCTCACGGCCATGCTGCCACACACCGGAAAATCTTTCCGTTTGGGCATCAGCGGTGTTCCGGGTGTGGGCAAGTCCACTTTCATTGAGGCGCTGGGTTTGTATTTGATTGCTCAAGGCTACCGTGTTGCGGTGCTGACCATTGACCCTTCTTCAACCGTTTCAGGCGGCTCCATTTTGGGCGACAAAACCCGTATGGAATTGCTCAGTGTGCATGAGCACGCCTACATCCGCCCCAGCCCCAGCAGTGGCACCTTGGGCGGTGTGGCTGAGAAAACACGTGAATCCATGTTGGTGTGCGAAGCCGCTGGCTACGACGCGGTGATCGTCGAGACGGTGGGCGTGGGCCAAAGCGAAACCGCTGTGGCCAATATGACCGATATGTTTGTGCTGATGCAGCTGCCCAATGCGGGCGACGACCTGCAGGCCATCAAAAAAGGCGTGATGGAAATCGCCGATTTGGTTGTCATCAACAAAGCGGACATCGACGCGATTGCAGCCACTCGCGCCGAGTTGCAAATCACCAGCGCCTTGCAATTGTTGGGCATGCATGGTGGCTCGGGCCACGCGCACGCCGACACCACGCAGTGGCATCCCAAGGTGGTGCAGCTGAGCGCCTTGCTTGGCCAAGGGGTGGATAATTTTTGGGTTGCGGTCACTGAATTCCGTGGCTTACAAACAGCGAACGGTCGCCTGGCTTTGCGCCGACAACAACAAGCGCTGTCGTGGATGTGGGAACGCATCGACGCCGGGCTGAAACACAACTTCCGGGCGCAGCCGGGCGTGCAAACGCTGTTGCCCCAGCTCAGCCAACAAGTCGCGGCGGGCCAGTTGGCCGCATCGACGGCTGCGCGCCAGTTGCTGGCTGCGCACGCGCATTCCCAACTCGCTCGCGCTGATGAGCGCCCCACCTGATTTTTGAGAGAGAGCAAGCATGCAAGACATCAACGAACAACTGGAACAAAAGCGCGCTGCCGCACGCTTGGGCGGTGGGCAAAAGCGCATCGATGCGCAGCACGCCAAAGGCAAACTCACCGCGCGCGAACGCCTGGAAGTCTTGCTCGATGAAGGCACCTTCGAAGAGTGGGACATGTTCGTGGAGCACCGTTGCACCGACTTCGGCATGGAGGCCAACAAAATTCCGGGTGATGGCGTGGTGACGGGCTACGGGATGATCAACGGCCGTTTGGTGTTTGTGTTCAGCCAAGACTTCACCGTCTACGGTGGCGCTTTGTCCGAAACACACGCCGAGAAAATTTGCAAAATCATGGACCAGGCGATGAAAGTGGGCGCACCCGTGATCGGCTTGAACGATTCGGG
>CAJBHE010000106.1 GCA_903952885.1 uncultured Burkholderiales bacterium | reverse complement strand
TTGATGTAGTCCAAGCTGGGCTTGGGTGGGTAGCGAAACACCATGACGTCACCGCGCTGCACGGGGTTGCCATCGGTCAGCTTGGTGTTGAGCACAGGCAGACGCACGCCGTAGTGAAACTTGTTCACCAAAATCAGGTCGCCCACATGCAAGGTGGGAATCATGGAGCCCGATGGAATTTTGAAGGGCTCAAACAAAAATGAGCGCAACACAAACACCACGGCGATGACGGGGAACAAACCCGCTGTCCAATCCAGCCACCAAGGCTGCATGTACAGACGCTCTTTGGCCTCAGTCACGTTCAGGTCGGTTTGGGTGATGCCTTGGGCATGTAACTCGGCGGTGCGCTTGTCGGCTTGGGCTTGCAGCGCTTCAGCCGCGGCTTTGCGCTGGGGCAAGAAGTAGAACTGCTCAGCCAACCAGTAAATACCGGTAACAACGGTGGCCATGAACATGAGCAAGGCAAAGTTGCCTTCGATCATGCCCAGATACCAAGAACCGGCGTAGCCCACAAAGGCTGCCAATACGAATGCGGTCAACGTAGCCATCAATCCTCCACCTGCAAGATGGCCAAGAAGGCTTCTTGCGGAACTTCCACCGAACCAATTTGTTTCATGCGTTTCTTACCTGCTTTTTGCTTCTCAAGCAGCTTTCGTTTGCGGCTGATGTCTCCGCCGTAGCATTTTGCCAGCACGTTTTTACGTAAGGCCTTGATGCTTTCGCGCGCGATGATGTTGGAGCCTATGGCGGCTTGAATCGCAACGTCAAACATTTGACGGCTGATGATTTCGCGCATCTTGGCTACCACAGCACGGCCACGGTAAGTGGCTTGTGTGCGGTGCACAATAATAGACAAGGCATCGACCTTCTCGCCGTTCAACAAGATGTCGACCTTCACCACATCAGACGCGCGGTACTCTTTGAATTCATAGTCCATCGAGGCGTAGCCGCGTGAGACCGATTTGAGCTTGTCAAAGAAATCGAGCACGATTTCGCCCAAAGGCATCTCATACGTCAGCATGACCTGACGACCGTGGTACGCCATGTTCATTTGCACGCCGCGCTTTTGGTTGGCCAGTGTCATCACTGCGCCCACATAGTCTTGCGGCATGTACAGATGCACGGTGACGATGGGTTCACGAATTTCGTGCAGCTTGCCTTGTTCAGGCATCTTGGCGGGGTTTTCCACCATGACCACTTCGCCATCGGGCATCTTCACTTCGTACACCACGCTGGGTGCGGTGGTGATGAGGTCTTGGTCAAACTCGCGCTCTAAGCGCTCTTGCACGATTTCCATGTGCAACAGGCCCAAGAAACCGCAGCGGAAACCAAAGCCCAGCGCTTGCGACACTTCGGGCTCGTATTGGAGCGAGGCGTCGTTGAGCTTGAGCTTTTCCAGCGCATCGCGCAGGCCGTCGTATTGGTTGGCTTCGGTGGGGTACAAACCCGCGAACACTTGAGGCTGAATTTCTTTAAAGCCTGGTAAGGCTTGATCGGCAGGCCCAAGGTTATTGGGCAGCTTCTTTTCCAAAGTAATTGTGTCGCCCACCTTGGCTGCTTGCAGCTCTTTGATGCCCGCAATGATGTAGCCCACTTGGCCTGCTTCGAGCGACTGACGTGGCTCGTTGGCGGGAGTGAACACGCCAAGGTTGTCAGCGTTGTAGACGGCCTCGGTGGCCATCATCTTGAAGCGCTCGCCTTTGCCCAAACGGCCATCGACCACGCGCACCAACATCACCACGCCCACGTAGCTGTCAAACCAGCTGTCGATGATCATGGCGCGCAGCGGTGCTTCTTTTTGCCCTTGTGGTGGCGGCATTTTGGCGATCACAGCTTCCAAGATGTCATCAATGCCCAAACCTGTTTTGGCTGAACATGGAATGGCGTCGGTGGCATCAATGCCAATGACGTCTTCAATTTCTGCTTTCGCGTTCTCTGGATCAGCGTTGGGCAAATCCATTTTGTTAAGCACGGGCACGACCTCGACACCAAGGTCGAGCGCGGTGTAACAGTTGGCAACCGTTTGTGCTTCCACACCTTGTGAAGCATCAACAACAAGCAGCGCCCCTTCACATGCAGAGAGTGAACGCGAAACCTCGTATGAGAAGTCAACGTGACCTGGTGTGTCGATCAAATTCAGGTTGTAAATCTGACCGTCTTTGGCTTTGTATTGCAGCGCTGCGGTCTGTGCTTTGATAGTTATCCCACGCTCTTTTTCGATGTCCATCGAGTCGAGAACTTGCGCAGACATGTCGCGTTCTTCCAGCCCACCGCAACGCTGAATCAAACGATCTGCCAGCGTAGATTTGCCGTGATCGATGTGGGCAATGATTGAGAAGTTTCTGATGTTGTTCATCAACGGGAACACTTAAGTGATTGAATTCAAAGGGAGAGCACCAAGAAAAAAGGGCGCGTCATTCGCTGACGCGCCCGGAACCAACAAGCAATGGCAACTGCATAAGTTGGGAGACCATTGTAGGCAAAAACCCCGATTTGCATAGAGACCTCGACACATGTGAGGCCTCGTTGCGGGTTCGCAACATGAATTTATCCACAACTTATTAACATTTTGACAAAGGGGTTTAGGAGCAACTTGTGGGTGATCTGTGGATCACCTGTGGAGTCAGTCAACCCATCCCGTATCGTGGAGTTTTGGGCTTGCGATATATCGCAAAATCGCATACAGCCCCTTGATTCTATACAAAAAGGGCTTGAACTGATGTTTTAAGTTAGTAAACACCAACTTAAAAAGTATTTTTTCTGGCTCTGGAAAAAAATTTCATCTCGCCACATTTCCTACTCTGGCAAAAGGGTTTAACGCACAGGTCGAATCACGGTGTATTGCGCCCATTGACCCCGTCTGATCAACAAACTCATGGATTTGCTGCGGTCTAGCTTGGCAACCATGGCCTCTAGCGCCTGCACATTGGGTGTTTCAACGTTGGCCAAGCTCACAATCACATCGCCCTCTTGTATGCCCGAGCGCGCGGCAGGTTCTGCCACCGCATCCACCCGAACGCCACCGCGCAAGTTGAGTTCTTTTTTCTGTGCGTCGGTCATCTCACTGACTGTCAGACCCAACACCTTGTAGACAACGCCCGCTTGCGGCTTCTCAGGGGCGGCGGCTTTTTTCAGAGGTTTCTCGGCTTCAAACTCACCCACGCTGATGGCCATGTCTTTGAGGTTGCCACGTCGCCACACCTGAATGGTGCTGCGTGTACCTGGCTTGGTGTTGCCCACCATGCGAGGAAGATCGCTGGACTTCTCAATGGTTTTGCCCTCAAACTTCAAAATGATATCGCCCGGCTCTATGCCTGCCTTCTCGGCAGGCGAGCCCTGCTCCACACCCCGCACCAAAGCGCCTTGAGCCTTTGACAGGCCCAAAGACTCACCAACCTCTTTGGTGACTTGGTCAATCTGTACACCCAAGCGACCACGCTGCACCTTGCCCGTGGCGCGCAGCTGCTCGCTCACGCGCACGGCTTCGTCAATTGGAATGGCAAACGAGATGCCCATGAAGCCACCTGAGCGGGAATAGATTTGGCTATTGATGCCCACCACCTCACCGCGCATGTTGATAAGCGGACCACCCGAGTTGCCAGGGTTGATCGCCACATCGGTTTGGATGAACGACAAATAGTCACCCGTGTCGCGTTGCTTGGCGCTCACGATGCCAGCGGTCACAGTGTTATCCAACCCAAAGGGCGAGCCGATCGCCATGACCCACTCACCCACCTTGAGGCGGCTCACATCGCCAATCTTCACGGCGGGCAGGCCCGTGGCCTCAATCTTCACCACGGCCACGTCGGTGCGCTTGTCTAAGCCCACGATGCGAGCTTTGAACTCACGCTTGTCTGGCAAGGTCACCAATACTTGGTCCGCACCTTCCACCACATGGGCGTTGGTCATCACAAAGCCATCGGTGGACAAGATGAAACCCGAACCCACCCCTCTGGGTTGCTCATCAGGTTGTCCCCGGTTGGGACGCTGCTGACGCGGTGCGTTGGGGGTATTGGGCGAGGGCATGGGCACACCAAAAAAGCGCCTAAAGAACTCTTGCATCTCTGCATCGGGCTCGTTGCCTTGAGCTTCACGTGTCGCAACCTTCTCAAGCGTGCGGATGTTCACCACAGAGGGACCGACTTGCTCGACCAAGTCGGTGAAGTCGGGCAAGCCCTTCACCACTTGCGCTGCAGCAGGTTGAACCAACACCACGCTTAAGACTGAAGCCCATAACGCAGTGCACAACAAACCAAGAGAGATAGAACGTTTCAATGCCAATGAACAAGTCATGCTTATTTCCTTCATCACGAATTAGAGTGCTGGTACACAGCACGACGTAAATCTTGCCAACTGTTATCCGAGGTTTGAGAACCTAGCCACAACCACTGCTTTTGGCTTAGCAGTTTGTCAGATGTGGGTTGCCAACGTAAAAGCAAGGCTTTTTGCACATCCAAAGCCACGCTGACCTCACCCAATGCGTCTTCATGCCCTGAGCCATGGGTCTGCAAGCACCACACTTGGCCATCCCATGTGAGCGTGCCTGCTTGCCCCAGCGCACGCCAACCTAAACATGCACCCAGCAAGGCGGCCGACGCGGCCACACCCCAGGCAACGTTCAAACCTTGGCTGAATGCCCACGTGAACAACACCACCGACGTGAGCGCGACAAAAAACGCATACACCCAACGCTGAAAAGCACAACGCCCCAGCGGATAAGAAACCGATGGGGCGTTATGCATGACAAAGACCTTAGATGCGTTTAAAAACTAACGCGCCATTGGTACCACCAAATCCGAAGTTGTTTTTGAGCGCCACGTCGATCTTCATGTCGCGCGCCGTGTTGGCGCAATAGTCCAAGTCACACTCTGGGTCTTGGTTGAAAATGTTGATGGTGGGCGGGCTCTTTTGGTTGTGGATGGCCAAGACCGTGAAAACACTCTCGATGCCGCCAGCGCCGCCCAACAGGTGACCCGTCATCGACTTGGTGGAGTTGACCACGGTCTTCTTGGCATGGTCGCCCAAGGCTGCTTTGATGGCGTTGGTTTCGTTGATGTCGCCCAGCGGTGTGGAGGTGCCGTGCGCATTCAAGTAATCAACTTGGTCGGCGTTCACACCCGCGTTGCGCAGCGCACTGAGCATGGCGCGGCGAGGGCCGTCCATATTGGGGGCTGTCATGTGACCTGCATCCGCGCTGAGGCCATAGCCACCCAACTCTGCATAGATTTTGGCACCGCGCTTTTTGGCGTGCTCATACTCTTCGAGCACCAAAACACCAGCGCCTTCGCCCAACACAAAACCATCGCGATCGCGGTCCCAAGGACGCGAAGCAGTGGCAGGGTCGTCATTGCGAGTCGACAAAGCGCGCATAGAGGCAAAACCGCCTACACCCAAAGGAGATATGCAGCCTTCCGAGCCGCCAGCAATCATGACGTCGGCATCGCCGTACTCAATGTGACGACCAGCCTCACCGATGCTGTGCAAGCCTGTGGTGCAGGCTGTGACCACGGCCAAGTTGGGCCCTTTGAAGCCGAAACGCATGGACACGTGACCAGAAATCATGTTGATGATGGACGCTGGCACAAAGAATGGCGAAATACGACGTGGGCCTTTTGCCAACATTTCGTCATGCATGCTTTCGATCAGCGGCAAGCCGCCAATGCCAGAGCCGATCACGACGCCGATGCGCGTCGCTTCTTCTTCGCCCAGAGCTTCGCTGGTGGCGAGGCCTGAGTCTTGAACTGCTTGCACCGCCGCAGCAATGCCGTAATGAATGAACTTGTCCATGGCACGCGCCTCTTTCGGGGCGATGTACAGATCAAGGTCTAAATCTTTCACTTCGCCACCAAAATGGCAATTGATGCCAGACGCGTCAAAACGCGTGATGTTGGCAATGCCGGATTTGCCGGCTAAAAGATTGGCCCAAGCGTCGGCTACCGTGTTACCCACGGGGCTGATACAACCTAGGCCGGTCACGACGACGCGACGACGGCTCATGCAGTGTTCCTACTCGTTAGGCTTTTTTGTGTGCCAACGCGTAGTCGATCGCGTTTTGCACGGTGTTGATTTTTTCGGCATCTTCGTCTGGAATTTCAATACCAAACTCATCTTCCAATGCCATCACCAATTCCACTGTGTCCAAGGAGTCGGCGCCCAAATCAGCCACGAAGGCTTTTTCGTTGGTCACTTGAGACTCTTCAACGCCGAGTTGTTCAGCAATGATTTTTTTGACACGCAGTTCGATATCGCTCATGGATTCCCTCTAAGGGTTGTGAATAAGACCGCTATTTTAACCGGACGGACTGACCGTATTGATTCTGTTTAAGGTTTTGGCGTAAATGGCTTTAAGCCATGAACATGCCACCGTTGACATGCAATTCTTGACCCGTCACATAACTGGCATAAGCGCCGGCTAAATAAGCCACGGCATGCGCAATGTCTGCAGGTTTGCCGAGGTGTCCCAAAGGGATTTGACCCAGCAAAGCTTTTTGTTGTACTTCGGGCAAGGAGGCTGTCATGTCGGTTTCGATAAAGCCTGGGGCCACGCAATTGACCGTGATGCCCCGGCTGCCCAACTCACGTGCCAAAGCGCGGGTCATACCAGCGACACCAGCCTTGGCCGCAGCGTAGTTGGCCTGGCCCGCATTGCCAGAAGCGCCTACCACACTGGTGATGCTGATGATGCGGCCATAGCGCTGCTTCATCATGGCGCGCATGACGGCGCGTGACATGCGAAACACGGCTTTGAGGTTGGTGTCGAGCACAGCGTCCCAATCGTCATCCTTCATGCGCATGGCCAGGGTGTCGCGGGTGATACCGGCGTTGTTCACCAACACATGCAACGCGCCGTGGTCTTGGATGATTTGCTCTAACAAAGCGTCGATCGCTGCAACATCGTTGACATTCAGGTTGGCACCTCGGCAACCCGCGTGCGCTGACAAAGCTTGAGAAATTTTGGCTGCGCCATCGTCTGACGTGGCCGTGCCAATGACCAAGTAGCCTTGCTGGGCCAGCTCTTGCGCAATGGCTGCACCGATGCCGCGGGAAGCGCCCGTGACCAAGGCTATGTGTTGTGTGTTGTCGCTCATGTTTGTTCTCTTTGAATTAGGCCAAGGCAGTTTTGACGTCAGCCAAGGTGGCGGGGTCAAACAAAGGCATGCCTGTTAAATCTGCGTCGATGCGTTTGACCATGCCAGCCAAAACCTTGCCTGGGCCGCATTCAACCAAGGTGGTCACACCGCGTGCCTTGATCGCGGCCACACACTCGACCCAACGCACGGGGCCAAACGCTTGGCGATACAACGCATCGCGCATGCGGTCGGCATCGGTTTCCACCGCCACGTCAATGTTGTTCACCAAAGGAATTTGCGCTGTAGCAAAAACAGTGGCAGCGAGTTTTTCTTTCAGGCGCTCAGCCGCAGGCTTCATCAAGCTGGAATGGAAAGGCGCAGACACGGGCAAAGGCAAGGCACGCTTAGCACCATTGGCTTTGAGCACTTCGCAGGCTTTTTCCACAGCGGCTTTGCTGCCTGCAATCACGGTTTGACCGGGATCGTTAAAGTTCACAGCCTCCACCACTTCGGCAGTGCCTGCGCCAAAGGTGGCTTGTGCTTCGGTGCAACCCGCCATCACTTGCGCCGCGGCCATTCCCAAAATAGCAGCCATAGCGCCTGTGCCCACAGGCACGGCTTCTTGCATGGCTTGCGCACGGAAGCGCACCAAGGGTGCAGCTTGGGCCAAGGTCAACACGCCAGAAGCGACCAAAGCAGAGTATTCACCCAAGGAGTGGCCCGCTACCACACTTGGCACTGCGCCGCCTTCGGCCAACCAAGCGCGGTAAGCCGCCACCGCAGACACCAACATCACAGGCTGAGTGTTGGTAGTCAAGTCCAAGGATTCTTTGGGGCCTTCGTGGATGAGCTTGGCCATGTCTTCGCTCATGGCGTCTGACGCCTCGACCAAGGTTTGAGCCACCACAGGGTTGTCACCCCAAGCGTCGAGCATGCCCACCGTTTGAGAGCCTTGGCCAGGAAATACAAAAGCAAATGAATTCATAAAGTATCTAGAAGAAAAACACAGCAAGTCTTGGGCAGACTTACATCTTGACGAGCACTGCGCCCCAAGTGAAGCCGCCACCCACGCCTTCAAGCATTAGGGTTTGGCCAGCTTTGACTTGACCTGAACGCACCGCGTGGTCTAAGGCCAGCGGGATCGAGGCTGCCGATGTGTTGCCATGGTCGTGCACT